>CAZMEL010000066.1:0-29209 GCA_964565225.1 uncultured Thermoanaerobaculia bacterium
GGTGATAGGAGAATCCCTGGAACAGATCCTTCGCCGGGGCCCACTCGCTCTCGAAAAGGCATTGCTCCTGGCGATCGAGATCACCGACGCCCTCACGACCGCCCATGCAGAGGGTATCGTTCACCGTGACCTCAAGGCGTCCAACATCTTGGTGATCGCTCCGGATCGTAGCGAGGGGCTTCGAACCCTTCCCGGAAGGATCAAGATCCTCGATTTTGGTCTTGCCAAACAGCTATTGACATCCAGAGAAGGCTCGACTTCGGTCACTCTTGATGGTCAGGTGCTCGGCACTCCTGAAGCGATGTCTCCCGAGCAAGCCATGGGCCGCCCAGTCACTCTCTGCTCCGACATCTTCTCACTCGGTGTACTGATCGATCAGATGATCACCGGGACACCGCCTTTCCGCGCGGAAAATCCTGTCGAAACACTGTCGCGAGTTTGCCTCTACCAGCCACCTTCGCTCAGCAGCCGACATTCGAATGTGCCCAAGGCGCTCTCCCGACTCGTTGGGCAGATGCTCGAGAAGGATCCGGCACAGCGTCCGCAGAGCGCGGCGGAGATCGCCCGGCACCTCCGTACGATCGCCGACGGTCCTCTGATCGAAGGTTTCGATGCGGCCGGGAGAACGGGCTCCAGGCCTGCAGAGGCCGGCAGCGTTACACTTTCACGCCTTGGCCGAGCCGAGGAAATCCGCCCCCGGAGCCTGCGTAGCGGGCCACGCCAGGTGACGGTATTGTGTTGTGAGCTGGCCTCGCCGGACTCCCCCTCGCACTCCATCGATCCAGAAGCGCTGGTCGCGTCGACCACCAGGCTCGAGCATCTGGCTCGCAAGCTGAGCCAGACCTACGAGGGGTATCTGGCCAGTGCCCTGGGTCATCGCCTGATGATCTACTTCGGTTTTCCCAGAGCCCAGGAGGACGCCGCGCGGAGGGCCCTGAGCTTTGCCATCGAGCTCGAGGAGTCGTTTTCGGAATCAACGTCTCCCCGGCCTTTGCGACGCCGAGTCCGCAGCGCGATCCACACCATGAGAGGTTTGGCGTTCTGTGACTTCGAGGGGCGAGAACAGCTGGCGCTGGGACAGGAGCTCGATCGGCTGAACCAGCTCTGTAGGATCATTCCACCCGGCGAGGTCTGGATCAGCGAAAAGACCAGAAGCCTCTTGCGCGACGGATACGAATTCGAGCCCCGAGAAGCTCCCGGTTTCTGGAAAGACAACGCTCTAGGCGAACGTACCTACGTCGCCGCCAAGACCCCGACGCTGACCGGCACCCGGCAGATGTTGCGTTCATCCATCCTGGCTCGCGACAACGAGCTGGAGTGTCTCCATGACTTCCGGCGGCGGGCTCGCGGTGGCGAAGGACACATCGTTCTCGTGAGGGGTGAGGCAGGAATCGGCAAATCGCGCCTGATCGAGGCCTTCCTCGAACAGACGGCGAGAGCCGAGTTCTCGGTTCTCTGTACAGCAGGTCTGTCGTTCGCTCGACACTCGCCTTTTCGGCCCATGATCGACTTGCTCCATAGGGCTTTCGACTTGAGTCCTGAGGCCAGCCAGGAGCTGCAATTCGAGCGACTCGTCGACGGGCTGGCCAACCTCCTCATCACCGCTCCCGAAGACCAGGCGCTGCTCGCCGAGTTTCTCGAAATTCCGAGTGGAAGCTCACCTCCCATTCGTTTGAGTCCGGCAAAGCAGCGCGAGGCAACCTGCGCGTTGGTGCAGGAGCTCGTCTTGAGCCTGTCGAGGCAACAACCTCTGATTTTGGTCATCGAAGATCTGCACTGGGCCGATCCTTCCACTCTGGAGCTCTTGTCCGGGTTCATCGACCGAGTGGCGACGAGCTCGCTCCTCCTGGTTCTGACCTACCGCCCCTCCTTCGAGCCGGAATGGCCAGAGCTTCCGCACCAGGCCTGGATCGATCTCCCCCGCCTCAGCCGAGCCGCGACCGCTGATCTGATCCTCCAGGTGACCCGTGGACGTTCTCTACCGAAAAAGGTCCGGGATCAGATCCTCAGCAAGACCGATGGGGTGCCTCTGTTCGTGGAAGAGCTCACCAAGAGTTTGCTGGAGTCTGAGATATTGGTAGAAGCCGAAGGGCGCTTCGAAATCGAGGGAAAGATCGACGATCTGAAGGTGCCCGCGACCCTCCGAGACTCCTTGGATGCACGCCTGGATCGCCTGGGCGCAGCCAAGGAAGTCGCTCAGCTCGCGGCGGTGGTGGGCCGCGAGGTCTCCCATTCTCTACTCGCAGCAGTCGCATCGACCGAAGAGAGCTTCCTGCACCATCAGCTCGAGGCCTTGCTCCAGTCCGAGATCCTCGTCCGTCGTGGCTTCTCGACCAAACGCAGGTACGCCTTTCGTCATGCTCTCATCCAGGAGGCGGCCTACGAGACCCTCCTCCAGAGTCAGCGGCAAGAGATCCACGGTGATATCGCGCGAGCTCTCGAAGAGCGTTTCGCCGAAGTCACCGCTGGCCAGCCCGAAATCCTGGCCCATCACTACACCGAGGCCGGGCGTTTCGAGCCCGCCCTCGATTATTGGTTGAAGGCCGGACAACGCAACGTCGGCCGTTCCGCGGCTCTCGAGGCGAGAGATCATCTCACCAGAGGCCTGAGCGTGCTCGACCAGAGCCCCCTCGAAGGATTCGCACGAGACCGCAGAGAGTTGACGCTGCGGTCGACGCTTGCAGTAGCTCTCTCGGCAATCGAGGGTTTTGCCTCCAGCTCGGTAGGAGAGAGCCATATCCGCACCGTCGACCTGGTCCGGCGAACCGGAGAAGATCTCGAGCTCTTCACGACCCAGTGGGGGCTCTGGGCCTTCTACATCTCGCGAGCGGAGTACGGGAAGGCTCAGGAGCTGGCCCAGACCTTGTTGGCCCTGGCCCGCGATGGTGAGAACCCATCCTTTCTCGTAGCCACTCTGTACGCCGCCGGTTTCACCAGCTATTGCCTGGGTAGATTTCCGGACGCCGCATCCGACTTCGAGGAAACGGTGAACATTCTCGAGACGGGCTGTTCTCTCGAGTTGGAGGTCGGTCTCGATTTCGAGATTGCGATCCGTTCGACCTTTGCCCCTGTCTGCTGGCATCTGGGAGACCTCGACCGAGCCATCCATCACAGCCATCTCGCTCTTCGCCGTGCCCGCGAGCTGGTGCAGCCCATGTTGCCCCTCGCCTTGATCTATGGATCCCACCTAGACCTCCTGCGTGGCGAGTTTCGAGCAGCCCGTTCGAAGTCTCGAGAAGCCCTCACCATTTCGGAGTCCCAAGGTCTGTTCACCAGCTCGATCGCGAAACTGCTGCTGGGATGGTCGCATGTCATGGCCAGCACCGGTGGACCATGGACCGACCACCTCCGACCCGAGGCCGACCCCGGCATCGTCTCGGAGGGTATCCGTACCCTAAGAGAGGGTCTTGCAGAAGCCGAGAAAACCGGCCACGAGCTCGCCTGCTCGCCCTATTGTGCAGCGCTCGCGGAAGGTTATGCTCTGAGCGGAGAAACGACGAAGGCCATCGAGTTGCTGGACGCAACTCTCGAGAATTCTCACAAAACACGAGAAGCTTTCTGGGACGCGGAGTTGTGGCGCCTTCGGGGAACGTTCATCGGGAACCTCGGCCCGGGCCGAGCTACCGAAGCGCATGAAAATCTCGAGACGGCCAGAAGAATAGCGTACTTGCAAGGCACCAAGTCTTTCGAATCGCGAGCTATCAGAACACTGAGAGAAGCGGGATATTCAATATGCTGAAATCTTCGAGCACGAGTCTTTCGAAACTGATCATCGCCATCGTCCTGATCGGAAAGTGGGTCCTGTCGCCATGCGTTTTTGCAGACTCCCAGGAGCCTTCCGAGACATCCACCTCTCGAGACGAACCACACTCCTGTGGCTCTATGGGTTACCAAATCGGAAGTTGTCGACACAACAACACAGAATGCCTCAAAGAAATCATGGTCCGGAAGTCTTGCGAGCTCCGCCCTCCTCAGCAAACCGGTATCCTGGAAGACTGTGCAGCATGCTTTGCCTGGCACGTCTTCGCATCGCTTTCCATTAACGCTCGATTCAGCACTGACTTTGGGAAACCGTATGAACCGGTGAAAAATGGCGACGATGGGCCCATGATCTGGGAAAGATGGGAGACCGTAGATGACATTTTCTACCCAGGCAAGATAAAGTGTGCAGGGGATCGTACAAAGCACGAGGTGCTTTCGATCAAGAACGCTTTGAGTCGTGACTTTCGAAGAGGTGGCCCCGCATCCCGTGAAAGGTTCGAATGCCTCGAAGGGACGCTGGTCGATCAGAATGGGGAACGATCCTGGCTGGAGGTGCAGGTCAACCCCGATCTGGCGAAGCAGATTCGTGAGAAAGGCTGGCACGAAACAGTCCCAGGAATGGACTACGGTCGATTTCTCGAGCTCCTGAAAGACGTCGAGTTCAACAAATACTCAGTAATCTTTCGTACGTCCTGGGTCCATGCCGCCAGAAAAGACCGCAGTGAGTTCTACATCAGGAAGAAATGGCTCTTCGACGAGAAAACGAAATCCTGCTCGAAGGAACCTACCGAGATGGCCCTGGTCGGGGCCAACATCTGGATCAAGACGGATATCAACGACGACATCTTCTGGATCACCTTCGAACATATTCGAAATACCCCTTCCCGTTACAAGGGTGGCGGACCCATTGGCCGAACCCAGAACCACGGGAGTCCCTGGACCTTCCACGACCCAAGCGCCAGCCAGAGCCACAACAACAAGCTGCACAAAGGACCACCACCTCTACAGAGGACCCAAGTCGTTCGCTACCTGCAACTGAAGAATCTCTATCGGGGAATCAATGACCAATGGCACCGACGACTGAAGTCCACCGTCTGGAGGAACTACGCCCTGATCGGAACCCAATGGGGCCGAGGACAGCATCGTAGTAGTCATAATAACAAGACTCCCCATTACAATCCTCCCGCCGGGGAGAGTAAACTAGCGAGCTCGGTCCTCGAGACCGCATGCCAACCAGAGCCTTCCGTAGAACCAGCCTACGCGAAAAGGTACGGATGCATCTTTTGTCACGGAGACAGAAAAAACATCCCGACGGCAGATACAACCTTCCTTCTACATCGAGCACATTCTGGTGAAGGCAAATGATCGAACCTTCGGCCGAAACCCGGGTTCCAGACCTCAGCGATTCCGAGCAACAGGCTCTCATCGCTTACAGTACCTGGGAGTGGATCCACTACCAGCGCACATCCAGCAGGCCGCGCCCCATAGCTCCGGGGCAGCTCCGAGGTCTTGGAAATCAGCTCTGCCCAGAGCCCGAAGATAACTGGGAGGTCTACCTCGAGCAGCTGGCCGCAAAAAATCTGGTCGAGAGCGAGTCTGGAACCTACCTGTTGACTCCAGCCGGTCGATCGATAGCTCTATCGCTACGCAACCGACTCATCGGCAATATGTACGATCACGTTCTCCTGCGATGCCTCGAGAGTCCGACCTATGAGCGCTTCTGTCGTGCAGTCTTCGGCAGGTGCCTCTACCAGTTCGATCTCCTCGACATGGGTCAACTTTCCCGTCTGCTGGGCGTTCTGCAGCTGGATTCCACCAAGTCCTTGCTCGACCTGGGCTGTGGTCCAGGCCTCATCACACAATACATCGGCGAAGTGACAGGGGCCGATGTCACTGGAGTGGACCTGGCCGCGAGCCTCGTGCACCGGGAACGCTGTCAGGGAAAAACAGGGCTCGGAAGAGTCACCTTCTATGCCACCGACATGAGACGGCTCGAATGTACCGGCCGCTGGTTCGACGCGATCATTGCCATAGACTCTCTCTACTATCTCGAAGACCTGACCACCCCTTTGGCCCAATGGCTCGATCGACTCAGGCCCGGCGGACAGATCGCCATTTTCCATAGCGATGTGGTTGCAGAATCCCGGAATCGAGCGCCCGGGTTCGCCAAGACTCGAATCGCTCAGGCCTTGCGAGAGCTCGATCTCCCTTATCGACGCTGGGACTTCAGTGCCACGGGAGACAGAATCTGGCGCACCAAACAACGTGTTCTAGAAGATCTGGCAGGCGAATTCGAGACAGAAGGCAACCGCGAGATCTACGAAAGGCTGGCCAGCGAGGTCGAGACCGCCATGCAGTGGGTTGAGGCAGGCCAGACCAGACGTTATCTCTATCACGTGCGAGTCGCTTGAGGATGGGTCAACTTATCCCTTTGGCCAACGGCAGTGCATAGGTAAAGGGCATCGATTGCAGCCGACTCTTTGCCGCGGGATACTCGTTGACGGGACTGGGTAGACGCTCGGCGACCGCCACGCACTCCAGGGCGTCGAATAGACTGGATCCGAAAGGGCGTTGAGAGAAGAGTCCACGAAAGGTGGCTTCTGTTTCGACTTCCGAAAGATCACACGCCCAGAGCTCACTGGCGAGCTCCTCCAGATCCTGCCGACGAATTCGTCGGCTCGGGTGGATGGATCGATAGGCGTTCGCGATCTGCGCAGCCTGTTCTGCAACCTTTTGCGCCAGCCGATAGACGGAAGTGAAGGTGAAGGCGCGAATCAGGAACCAGTTGGGCAGCAGGTCTTCATACAGCTCGAAGCATTGCAATAGTTGAGCTGGCGAGCTCGCGGCTCCCAATCCGAAATGCTGCGCCAGAGTCGGCACGGCGCCCCGCAGATCCCCGAATTGCCTCATGGCTGCAGTTGCCAAGCCTTGATATCGAGCCTCTTCCTCGATCTCGAGATCAGGAAAACCTATCGCCGGCCGCGGAGGAGCGACCTTCTGCAGAACCTCGGCGAAAAAAGCCTCCTCTTCTCCACAGCTCCGAATCTCGGCGATCGAGGCGGCGAGGGCCAACAGGTATCGGGTTCGGATGGCATGGACGAAATCACCCGCCCGAGGATGTAGAACCTGTGCCACTTGCCAGCAGGCCTCGAGGCGTATCCGGGCTCCGCTGCCCGAGGTTCCTTCCATGTAGAGCTCTCGGTGATGGCTCGAGAATCGAGTCGGCGGGATCCAGCCCCGATTCGTTCCCGGCGCCGGGCCGAGGGACCGGGCGAGCTCCAGCGCTTTCTGGGCGTCCTGCCGTTTCAAACTCTTGCTCTCCAGCCGTTGGGCAAGAGCTTCTATCTCTACCGGATCCAGGTGATCCTCCGCGGCACGTCGAATTCGAGGATTCCAGAATCTTTCGGTAAAGGGAAGGCGCTTGACTGCCTCGACAAGACCTTGTCCTTTCGCTGCAGAGATCCGGCCCGAAGTCACCAGATTCTCCAGGGCATGGCGGAGCTCGACGAGAGCGACCGTCAACGGCCGGTAGGCGAGCTCTTCACTGGCATGAACGAGCGCGACCTCGTCGTCGCCGTCGAGCCGCCCCTCTCGGAACCACTCGAAGACCTGGCCGACTCCCACCATACCTTCGCTCTCGAGCTCGACGGCTCGCAGGGCTCCCAGGCTCGCCCCGCCGATCACCCGCACACCAGCCGCCAAGACGTAGATCAGCTCTTTGTGTGTGACCGCAGGTACCGAATAATAATATCCGTCCAGGAAAACCAAGATGTCCGGGCGTTCTCCCAGCACCTTCAAGAAATCACCACGTCGAGCCGGGGCCCGCACCTCGACCGAAGCCAGGATCTCTTCCCATCGGCTCCCTTTCGCACCTGCCAGAGACGGGCCTGCAAATACGAAGATCCTAGACATGGAAAACTGTTCTCAAACCAGGTGCCCAGGTCTTGACGACGGAGATACCCGAGAATCTCCAAGGACCGGTTCGGTGGCTGAGATCGATATAGAAAACCGGGCAGTCCAGGTTTGCCAGCCGGTTTGCGATTTTTTCCAGGTCTCCGGCGAGAGTGGGTGTCGATAGATCCGGCAGGTTGGACAGTTGCCTGACTCCCGCCGGCTCCTCGAAACTATCGAAGCTCTTCGCGGCACATACCACGCCGGTCGGCTCTGGAAGATCATCTCGCGCTCCGGAGATGAAAGTCGAACGAGCTTGCGCGGCTTCGGTCACGGCTCTGGAAAAGGCCACCTCCGGTGATGGGTGACAGCCCGAGCCCTTCCAGACGCCCGGCAGATCGGGTGCAGCCGCGATGGCCGCAATCACTGGAATCCCGGACCAGGAGATGTCGAAAACGGCCAGCTTCATACCTGCCTCGTGGAATCTCCGGACCAGCGCCGAGGACCGTTCGTTCTCCAGGCTCTCGAGACAAATTGCACGCTGGTCCAGTGAGCGCCCTTGCACTCGGAAGAGTGCATGACGCTCGATCAGCTCACAAACACCGTGGAGCTGCGCTTCGGCAGGCGTGTTTCCCGATGCCAGACCGCTCGAGCTGGCAAAGAAGATCGGCAGCCGGGAACGGCCGTGAAGCGTGAAGTCCAACTCGACCAAGCCCCGAGGCAACCACCCCGGGCAATTCTCGTGGAGAGAGGAAGCCCGAACCCATGGAATCTCGGCTTCGTCGAGGCCATTGGGGGCACAACGCCAGGGTAGGGCGGAAATGTCAAAAGAGTTCTCCCTGGCCACTCTTCTCCAGGAAGCGGCCATCTGAGGCACGTGATCCAGGTTCTCGGCATGCCAGAGCTCGACGGATTCCATCGCCGCGCTGACCTTGGCTGCAGCCATCGTAAGCCCTTTGCCTTGCGAGACAGAGAGGTTTCGGCTCGCCGGCCGAATTGCCTGTGCCACTGGAATTCCCAGCCTGTCGAGTCTCGTCACATCTGCTACTCGAGTAATACCTAGAGAGGGAAGAATCGGTACCAGTCTTCGCCATGTCTCCTGGGGTGAGCAGATCCGATGAGTCCCCACGAAGTAACACTTTCTGGAATCCCTCGAAGTGGCCTGCGGCCCAGACTTCCTCAACCAGAACCTCTATTTTCCTTTACCGGAATCTCCTGACTCGTCATTCGAATCTTCCACGAGCCCTCGACCTGGTTCAGAATCATCGTGCTCTTCAGCCTGAGAGTCTGGGGCTTATCCTTTCTATCCTGCAAATTGACAAAGCAAACGATCGCAAAGTCTTCACTGAGCCTCACAATGCGCAACTCCTTGAGCAGATAGTCACTGGTAGCCGGTGTCTCCAGCCGTTCTTCCAGGTACTTGAAGTCACCTGTGCCGTCCAGAGCACTCTTGACCGACCGCTCATCCACCTCGTATACATCGTTCTCCCCGATGGAGAAACCCCTCTGGCCAACAAAGGAATGCTCCATCACCGGCTTGATCTCATGAGGCGGATCAGTGTCGTCGTTCCACTTTTGATCGAAACGCACCCCATGCCAATTTAGAATCACATCGGTTACTTCAGAACGATATACTCTACTCGCTAGCGGCTGCGTGGAGAGCTGACTGATAAACTTCAGCTTCCAGACATCACCTCCCTGGCCCTCTTCACTTTTGCGAGCCATAGCAGCCCAGTTCTCCGAGAACTCTCCCGAGTCTACTACATTCCGCCAAAGAATCGTCACCAAACGCTCTCCCATGAAATGCAGAAACAGGCTGTCAGAGCCAGGGTCGATCTCTTCGGTAAATTGCGACCCGAAAACCTTGTCAAAACTTTCCCAATCTTCCAGCTCACCGGGCGAAGCCGACAAAGGATCGCTGGCTCTCGACTGGGGCGGGTCAATCGGTCTCACTGGAGCCCAGTCGCCGATATCTTTCACCAGAGTAAAGTATCGATCGTAATCCAGGATCTTCTTGATTTTATCCTTATCGGGCTTTCCCGGATCTCTGTCGCTAGTAAATTTCGACCAGCAGTGAATCAACTCACGTACCGGAGCCTCCTCGGGATCCTCTCCGGTCTCTTCGGGCGTCAGAAAAACCGCAACAACTGCAGCGGGGCAACGAGGACAAGGTTCAGACTCCACTCCCAAGGGAATAACCGGTGCAAGGTCTCGAATCCTCCTCGAAATCTCGATTCCCTCGTTGCCTTCTTCATTTTCCGAGTCATCCATCAACCGATCTCCCTGTTGTGGTTGGTGTGTTGTGCAAGGCCTGGCCGTTCTCCCGGAACTCGGGGGTCTTCGGATCAACGACTTGACCGAGATCAGCGCTATAGACACTCCCTGTAGGGACATTCGGCGCTGCTAATCCGGGCACTGTCACGTTGTTCATCCTGAGGACAAGCTCCTCCGCAACACAGCTCATCCTCTCACTCATCCGTCCAGGCTCACCTGGCGCCAATCATCGAAAGCCTGGCCGCGAAGGATCCGGTAGTTGGAGGCTTGAACCTTCTGGCGGCCGACTCGAAACAGATTCGCTACGACGCTGAAGATGGAGACGGAGAGTTGGGCATGCCCTTCGGACTTGAAGCGTCGGAGACAGTATTCTCGTTTCCGGACCGCTTCGTGCGAAACCTCGGCCCGGTTGTTCGCCCACCGACTCGTGTCATGAGGCACCGACGGAATCATCTCTTCATGAGCTACCGAATAGCTACCGAGCTTGTCGGTCACGAGCTTGTTGAGTACGACTCCTCGTTTCAACATCTTGCGGAAGAAGCGTTTATAGCCGCTCGGGCATTCCGTCGAGATTGCACCAAATTGTCGATGGTGTCGCCCTCTTGGTCGACCGCACGCCAAAGGTAGGCCTGCTTCCCATTGATCTCGATGAACACCTCGTCGAGGTGCCAGATGTCATTGGGGCACTCCTTCCGGCGCCGAAGCCGACGTTGGTGCACGAAGCCGAGCGGAGCTCGGCCTTTTCCGCTCCGTTTACGCCGTGATGGCAACAGAGGCCGGCCGGCCCAACTCGAGCACTCGTTTCAACACATGGCACCCGATCAGCGCCTCCGTCTGCTGAGACTCCATTTTCCAGGATCGGAGTTTACCACCGAGTATCGACTTGAACCGGAAGAAGTTGTTCTCGACACGGCCCTGCTCCAGTACCCGGATTCGCGTTGCCAGCCGAGCCGGCCTATCTCTTCGATCACTCGCAGGGCCTCGTCTCGCTGCGCACATGTCGGCGGATTCGACCCTGAAGAGTCGGAGGGCACGGCTCGACAATTGGGTGGAATCACCAACTTCACCTCCGCCCACTCCGGCCTCGTCAACCGCCCGATAGACCGACCGGCGGTCGTAGGCGCCTTCGGCGGTGAGTTGATCGATGGGAGAGTCGGTATCTTCGATGAGATCGATCGCGGTGATTGCGTCATCGGCTTCGCCACCGGTCAAAACACTGGCACGATTCGGCCACTCTCATCGACGCCAACGTGGAGCTTCCGCCAGCTGCGGTGCTTTTTGCCTTTCTCTCGGGAGCTCCACTCACCTGCGCCGAAGATCTTCAAACCGGTCGAATCCACGATCAGGTGAATCGGGCCACTGGACTGGCACGTGAGCTTCGGGACCTTAACCTTCTGGCCTCGACGGAGAGCGTCGTGTGATCAGGAACCGCGAGATCGAGATTCATCAATCGCAGGAGCGAGGCGACGAACCCTTCGGCCTGACGAAGAGGCAGGTAGAAGACCTGGCGAAGGGTCAGCACAGTCATGATCGCGGTATTCCGAGTACAGCTGCTGCGTCCCGCGCTTCCCGTTCGGCCCTGGCGTCCATGCGCTGCTCGTGTCCTCATCGAACCAGATCTCCAGGTCGCCACGAGCGCGGAGGCCGGCCTCGTACTCGGGCCAGTTCTCTACGCGGTATCGCTTCTTGTAGACTGGTTTGACTCGGCTGGATTTGCGGGCTGCCATGAGATTCTCGCCTCTTCAGTGGATTTCTCGTGCAGCGAGCATCGCCGATCGATCCGGACGTTTATTCACCACCAACGCCCTCCAAAACACGTAGACGGAGCGGAAAAGGGGCCGAGGGCCACCACACTCGGATTCGTGCACCAACGCCAATCCGTGTTGGTAGCTACGCCGCAGGCACCCGGAAGCGCAGGATCTGGTAGCGCTTGGCGCGGGCGAAGGCTTCTTTGTCCATGAGGCGGCGGGCGTTCTCGAGCTTGTCGAGGTGTTTGCGCAGCAATCGGTGCCCGAGGGCGGCAATCTTGGGATAGCGCCGGGAGATGGCCTCGCCGAGGATGTCGAGGCTGGGATCGACATATCGATCGAGCCACAGGGTGGCCAGCTCGAGAGTGGGCAGGGAGGCGTCGGTAATGTCTTCCTGGTGCTCGAGCTCGAGGCCGTGCTCCGCGGCCTTGGCGAGGTAGGCGTCGAGCGGATGCCCACTCGAGCCGAGGGGACCGTCGATCGCCTCGACCAGGAAGTAGTCGGCCACCAGGAGGGTGCCACCGGGGGCGGTGCGCAGGACGGCGGGGAAGAGGGAGTCGAGCCAGATGTACTGCGACGACTCGCTCATCAACACCAGGTCGTAGGTGTGGCCGGGCTCGAACTCCTGGAACCGACCGAGATGGAAGGGGCGTCCGACTTTGGCAGTGAAGAGCTCCTTCTGGTACGGGTCCGGCGACAGGCCTTCGACCTCGTAGCCCAGCTCCTGCAGGGAGCGGCCGGTCGCGCCGGTACCGGCACCGACATCGAGGATCGAAGAGACCCCTTCGGGGATCTGGGCGAAGAGGCGTTCGCTATAGCGGCGTTGGGCCGACTTGAGGCCTTCCAGGTGCAGGGGCTCGCCGTCCCAGAGGCCGTAGTGCAGGTGCTCGAGCCCCAGCACCCGATGGCAGAACTTCAGCGGGATGTTGACCTTGACCTTGCGAGGGCTCCGGGCGTCCTCGGGGGTGCGAAACCGGGCTTCGCCGGTGGCCGATGGAGTGGCGGACAGCTGCGGCACGTCGAAAATCTCCCGTACAACATCAGGCGCCGATATGCCTCGGCGGGCCGGGGTGATCGCGAGAAACTAGCCTGGATAGCCAGGTCTTTCGACCCGGCGGCCTGCTCCGCGGCCTGGGGTATACTGCCGCCGCTTCGAGCCATGGTGGCTGCGAGCAGGAGAGAGCATGAAGTCTACACCGAAAATCCGGGTCTGGGTGCCGGCTCTGTGCCTGGTCCTGGCGGGTGCCGCGATCGAAGCCCAGCCGGAGATCCCCGTAGGCCCCCAGTTCCAGGTCAACACCTACACATCCGGATTCCAGGCCGGCCCGCGAGTCGCCGCCGGAGCCGATGGAAGCTTCGTGGTGGTCTACCTCTCCCAGGGCTCGGCCGGCACCGACGACTCCGGCTACAGCATCCAGGGCCAGCTCTTCGACGCCCAGCGCCGCCCGATCGGAGACGAGATCCAGGTCAACACCTACACTACCTCGCAGCAGCAGTGGCCCGCCGTGGCCGTTGGCCCCGGTGGTGATTTCATGGTGGTGTGGACGAGCAACGGGTCGGCTGGAAACGACGACGCCGGCCTCAGCGTCCAGGGGCAGCGGTTCGGGGCCGACGGCGGCCGGCTCGGCGGAGAGCTCCAGATCAACACGTCCGGCTCGGGAGACCAGGAGTATCCGGTCGTGGCCATGGATGCCGGCGGCTTCGTGGTCGCCTGGGCCAGCAGCGGCGGTGGGGGAGGGTATGCCTCTTCGATTCGGGCGCGGCTCTTCGACGATGCCGGAGGGCCCCTGGGGCCCGAGTTCGCGGTGAGCGAGGGCACCACGTCGGGAGTCGAGAATCCGGAGGTGGGCCGCACCGCGGACGGCGGCTTCGTGGCCGTCTGGTCGAGCAACGACTCGGCCGGTGACGACGACTCTTCCACCAGCGTACAGGCGCGGCTCTTCGACGATCTCGGCACGCCCGACGGCCCGGCCTTCCAGGTCAATACCTACACCACCGACCGCCAGTTTCGACCGAGCGTGGCGGCGGCTCCCGGCGGCGGCTTCGCGGTGGTGTGGACCAGCTTCGGCTCCCCCGGAGACGACCAGGATGGCCCGAGCATCCAGAGCCAGGTCTTCGACGCCCTCGGCGCTCCGGTGGGCTCGCAGCTCCAGGTCAACACCTACACCTCTTCGTTCCAGGTCGGGGCGGCGATCACCGCTCTGGCCGACGGCGGCTTCACCGTGGTGTGGGAGAGCCTCGGCTCGGCCGGCGACGACACTTCCGACCGCAGCATCCAGGGCCGCCGGCTCGACCCCGCCGGTCTGCCCCTCGGGGAGCCCTTCCAGGTCAACCACTTCACCACTTCCTACCAGCTCCTGCCCCGGGTGGCGGGCGACGGCACGGGCGATTTCACGGTGGTCTGGAACAGCAACGGCTCACCTGGGGACGATTCCGATTCCCTCAGCATCCAGGGCCAGCGCTTCGGACCGCGTATCTTCGCCGACGGCTTCGAGTCCGGTGATACCGCGGCCTGGACCCGGGCGGTCTCCCGAGACCGGTCATGACTCTGAAGCGGTTGCTGCTGGCCATCACCGCGGTGGTGGCGGTGGCCGGGCTCTACTCCTGGTGGCAGGGGGCCGAGCGCCAGAAAACCGCCGAGACCACCGCCTGGGCCGGCCAGGAGCTCGAGCGAGGGCCCCGTTCGGTGCTGGTGGTGACCGTCGACACCACGCGGGCGGATCGCCTGCAGCCCTACGGCGCCGAGAACGTGGCGACCCCGCATCTCCAGGAGCTGGCACGCCAGGGAGTGCTGTTCCAGCACGCCTACTCGGTGTCGCCGATCACCCTGGTCGCTCACACCAGTATCTTCTCGGGGCTCTATCCGCCCCAGCACGGGGTACGCAACAACGGCATCCACTACGTACCGGAAGAGATCCCGACGCTGGCCGAAGAGCTGGCGGAGGAAGGGTACCGAACCGCGGCCTTCGTCTCCGCTGCGGTGTTGGAGAAGCGCTACGGTCTCGACCAGGGATTCGAGCTCTACGACGACGACCTCTCCCAGGGAGGCAATCGGCGCTCTCCCCGCATGGTGCCCGATCGGCCGGCGGGCATCACTGTCGACAGCGCTCTCGGGTGGCTGAACGGCCTCGGAGACGAAGAGCCTTTCTTCGCCTGGGTCCACTTCTACGATCCTCACGCCGTCTACTCGCCGCCGCCGCCCTTCCGCGACCTGTACCGCGAACGTCTCTACGACGGCGAGATCGCCTACATGGACCAGCAGATCGGCCGGCTGCTCGAACATCCGCGCCTGCGGGCCGACCAGGATCTGGTGGTGACGGTCCTCGGTGACCACGGCGAGAGCCTGGGAGAGCACGGCGAGCAGACCCACGCCATCCTCGCCTACGACTCGACCCTGCGGATTCCCTGGATCCTCCGCACCAGCGGCGGACCCCGAGGCGTGACCTTCAACGAGCCGGTGAGCCAGGTCGACCTGGTGCCGACCCTGTACGACATCCTCGGTCTGGAGATCCCCGACGAGCTTCCCGGACGCAGCGTTTGGGGCGTCGGCAAGACCCTGCCCAGGGATCGACCGGTGCTCTACTCCGAGACCTATCTTCCGTATTACACCTACGGCTGGGCCAAGCTCAAGGTGCTGCGGAAGGGGTTCTGGAAGTACATCGAGGCACCGACCCCCGAGCTCTACGACCTGAAGCGGGATCCGAGCGAGCTCTCGAGCCAGATCGAGCACAGCCCGGGCGAGGCCCACGACCTGGCTCGCGATCTGCGCGAGCTCCTGGAGTCGATGGGGGATGCCGAGCGCGAGACCTCGCTGGCTCTCGACAGCGAGGCCGCCGACAAGCTGCGCAGCCTCGGGTACCTGGCGGTGAGCTCGCAGGTGAGCGAGCAGCAGGATCGCCCGGATCCGAAAGACATGGTGGATCTGCACGTGGGGCTGGAACGAGCCCGCCAGCTGTTGCGGGATCGCCTCTTCGCCCAGGCGGAACGCCAGCTGCGTTCGGTGCTGCAGCGCGACCCGAACAACCTGGCGGCGTTGGTGGAGCTGGCCACCGCCTACGACCACCAGGGCAAGGTCGATGAAGGCGTGGCGGTGGTGGAGCAGGCCCTGGCGCTCGATCCGAACAATCCCCGGTTGCATTTGCAGCTGGCCGGCTTCGAGGCCCAGCGCGGCGACCGCGAGCAGTCGGTCCGGCTCTGTGAGGCCGCTCTCGAGCTCGATCCCCGTTTCATCGAGGCCAAGATCCAGAAGGGTATCTACCTGCACCAGATGCGGCGTTTCGCCGAAAGCCGCGACGCTCTACGGGCGGCCCTGGAGGAGCATCCCGAGCATCCGCGGTTGAATGCCTTCTACGCTCGTCTGGTCGAGGCGCGCACCGGCCGGCTCGAGGCGGCGAAGAAGCGCCTGGAGGAGGCCCTGGCTCGTGATCCCTTCCTGGTCGCCGGGTACCGGATTCTCGGCGAGGTCCAGAACCGCCTCGGCGACGCCCAGGGAGCGGTCGACACGTATCGCGCCGGCCTCGAGCACATCCCCGACGATCCCGACCTGCACGCTCGTCTCGGCCTGCTCCTGGCCGATCTCGGCGGCGGGACCGAGACCGAGCGGCACCTCAGCGAGGCGATCCGCCTGAGCCCTGTCTTCCGTGCCGACCTGCACGCCGCCCGAGGCGGTTGGCTGGCAGAGCACGGTCGCCTGGAAGAAGCGCAGCTGGAGTACGAAAAGGTGCTCGAGATGGAGCCGGATCATCCCGGGGCACGCAACAATCGAGCCGTGGCCTACTACCAGACCGGTCGCCAGGAGGAGGCGATCGCCGAGCTGGAGGCGGTGATCGCCCGGTTTCCGGAGCATGCCGACTCCTACAACAACCTTGCCGCCATCGCCATCCACCGGCGGGATTGGAAGACGGTCGAGCGGCGGGCTCGCCAGGCCCTGGACCGGGATCCGACGATGGCCGAGGCCTGGAACAACCTCGGGGTGGGTCTGGAAGAGCAGAACGATGCAGACGGAGCCGAGGCCGCCTATCGCAAGGCCCTGGAGCTCACGGCCGAGTACTGGCAGGCACGTTTCAACCTCGGGGTCCTGTTGCGCAAGAGCCGGCGCCACCAGGAGGCCGAAGCATCGTTTCAGCAGGTGCTGGAGCGGGTACCCACCCTGAGCGACGCCCACCTGGAGCTCGCGGACCTCTACGCCGGCCCCCTGGAAGACGTGGCCGCGGCGCGAGTCCACTGGAACGCGGTGCTGCGATCGGCGCCCGGGCATCCACGGGCCGAGGAGCTGCGCCGCCGGCTGGTGGACACCGCACCGGTAGGACCCTGACCTTGACCTCGCGACTGTCTACGGTTACCCGGCTGGTGCGTGCGGCAGGCGCGAGCGTGGTGTTCGACGGCGCCGAGGGGGCGCGGCTCCGGGCCGGTCCCGGCTCACCCGAGCTGGAGTGTGGGCGCCACGCGCTGAGCCTCCTGGAAGTCTTCGCCCAGCCCTTGACCGTGGAGGAAGCCGAAGAACGGCTGGCGCCCCGGATCCACGGCCCGCGCGATTGGATCGATCTCATGAACACTCTGCTCGGGCTGTACGACCATGGGATCCTGAAAGCCTCGGGAAAGACAGCAGAGCCCGACCTGAGCGCGACGGGGTACGGCGCGGCGTCGGTGCACGTGGCCATGCTCGAAGATCGTGCCCGCACGGAGGCGTACCGAGCGGCGATTCGCGAGGTGGTGCGCCCCGGCGATGTGGTGGTCGATCTCGGCACCGGCACCGGAGTCCTGGCGGTTCTCGCCGCCGAGGCGGGGGCGTCCCGGGTCTACGCGGTGGAGGCCAGCGGAATCGCCGATCTCGCCCAGGAGGTGGTGACGGCCAACGGCCTGGGGGATCGGATCCGGCTGGTCCGCGGCTGGTCGACCCAGGTGGAGCTGCCGGAGCGAGCGGACGTGCTGGTGAGCGAGCTGATCGGCAGCGATCCGCTCGACGAGGGAATCCTGGAGATGACCGCCGACGCCCGGCGCCGGCTGCTCCTGCCCGGGGCAAGGCTGGTGCCGTCGCGAATCGAGATCTTCGCATCGCCGTTGTCGGTGCCGTCCGCCGTTCGGCAGAGCTCTACCTTCACTCCCGAGGCCCTCGACCGCTGGCAGAGCTGGTACGGCATCGACTTCTCACCTCTCCTCCGGGCGGGGCGACACCGGGCCCAGCTGCGGTGGACTCCTCCCTACGAGGCTCGGCAGTGGCCCACCGTCTGTCCGCCGGTCGCGATGGCGAGCCTGGATCTGCGCTCGGCCGAAGGGCTGACGAAAGAGCGCCGGGTCGAGGTGGAAGTGGAGGCGAAGGGTAGGGTCGGCGGGGTGCTCGTGTGGTTCGAAGTGACCCTGGGACCGACCACGCGGCTGTCCACGAATCCGTCGTCCGTGCCGGAGAGCAACCACTGGCGTTCTCCCCTCTGGGTCCTTGGTGAAGAGATCGCCGTCGAGCCCGGAGATCGCCTCGAGCTCGGCTATGGCTACCACAAGGGAGGTCCCCGGGTGACCTGTTGTCGGAAGAGCTCCGATTGAACGTGTTTCGCCTTTGCTCTATGATCCTCGGGTCCCATCCAGCCGGTCGGAAGCCGCCGGTTCGACTTCGAGAGCACCGATGAGCATCGAAATCCAACTCTCCAGCGACGTGCTGGTTCGTGATCTGCAGGGAGAAGCGGTTCTCCTCGACCTCAAGAGCCAGAAATATTTCGGGCTCGACGAGGTGGGCACCGTGATCTGGAACCTGCTCTGTGAGCACAGCCGGCTCGAGACGGTGAAGGCGCGACTGCTGGAAGAGTTCGATGTCGAGAGCTCGCGGCTGGAAAACGATCTGGAGCGTTTCCTGGAACAGCTCGAGACCGCCGAGCTGATCACGGTGGTCGGCCGCGGCGAGACCGATGTCGCGCCGGCCGATCTCGCCGCCAATGAAATGGCTCCGTAAGGCGCGCACCTTCGTCGCCATGCCGCCGGTGTCGCGTCGGCGGACCCTGGAAGCCCTCGCCTCTCTCCTCCGAATCGGCCTTTCCCTACGCCTCCGCGGCTACGTGCCCACCCATCGCCGCCTGGAGTCGGCTCTGCAGCGGAATCGGCCGCGGCCGGAGCCCGGAGAGCCCCTGGCCATCGCCTTTGCGCTGCACTGGGCGGTGGAGGTGGCAGCCGGGAATCTGCCCTACGCTCCCCGTTGCCTCGAACGTTCACTGGCCCTGTGGTGGATGCTGGGGCGTCGCGGCCTGGAGGCGGACCTGCGCATCGGTGTGCGCCGGGCCGACGCCGGGCTCGAGGCCCATGCCTGGGTCGAGCTCCTGGGGCACCAGATCAACGATGGAGCCGACGTCGGGGAGCGGTACGCCGCGTTCGAAGGTGGCATCTCACCCGGGTCGGCCGAGCTGCGGTGAGCGGCTTCTTCGGCTGCCTGGGGCTCGACGGCACGCCGGTCGATCCCGATCTCCCGCCGAGCGTCGCGGCGTCGTTGGCCTGGCGGGGGCCCGATCACCAGGAAACCTGGAGCGAGGGAAGCATCGGCCTGAGCCGAGCCTGGCTCGACACCGCCGACGGCACCCGCGACCGGCCGCCGTCGCTGCAACTCTCCGAAACGCGGATCGTGGGCGACGTCCGCCTCGACGGTCGGCGGGGGCTGATCCGGCAGCTGCCGTCGCGGGGATTCTCGTCGCAGACGAGCGACGAGGCGCTGGTGGTGGCGGCCTACGAAACCTGGGGCCTCGACTGCCTTCGCTACCTGCACGGCGAGTTCGCCTTTCTCCTCTGGGACGGCCAGCAGCAGCGCCTCTTCGCGGCCCGAGATCGGCTCGGGATCAAGCCCTTTTTCCATGCTCGGGTCGGCCGGCAGCTGCTCTGCGCCAACACCCTGGCGACTCTGCGTCGATGGCCCGGGGTCTCTACCGAGCTCCGGCCCCGTGCGATTGCCGACTACCTGCTCTTCGGCGCCAACCAGGATCTGGCCACCACTTCGTTTGCCGCGATCGACCGGCTGCCGCCGGCCCACCGGCTGCTCGCCTCGCCCCGGGGAGGGGAGCCGCGGATCGAACGGTATTGGAGCCGGCCGGCGCCTCGGTCCGCCCGCCGCCGCCCGCGGCCGGACGACGTCGAGACCTACCGAGATCTCCTGCGCCTGGCGGTGGAGGAGCGGATGACCAGCTCGCGGGCGACGGTATTCCTCAGCGGCGGCATGGACTCGACCACGGTGGCGGCACTGGCCCAGGAAAGCCTGTTGCGGAGATCTTCGTCGCCGGCCCTGCGAGCGGTGACGGTGGTCTACGAGCACCGGATCCCGGATCGGGAACGCCAGTACGCGGCGGCCGTGGCCGAGGCGTCGGCGCTCGACTGGCAGGTGGTCCCGGCCGACGACTACCGTCTCTTCGCCGGCTGGGACGACGGCACGGCGCTTCCTCCCGAGCCGGTGGACGGGCACATGTTGCGCCTGAACCACGATCTCTACCGGCAGGCGGCGGCCCATGGCCCCCTGGCTCTGAGTGGCGACGGGGGAGATCCCGCCCTCGTGCCGTCGTCCGGTGCGTTCTTGCAGCTTCTGCGCGAAGGGCAGTGGCGTCTGGCCGCCGGATACTGGCTCGATGCCTGGCGCTGGTCGAGGCGGCCGCCTCCTCTGGGTTTGCGAACCGGGCTCCATCGGCGCCGAGTGGCGCGTGGCTGGCGGGAAAAAGTTCCCGATTGGCTGGCTCCGGAGCTGGTCCGGGAGCACGACCTCGAAGAGCGCTGGCGGCAGGTGCGGTACCTCGAGACCGCCGGAGACGAAGGGGGAGATCGTCCTGAAGCCGTGTTGGCCCTGGCAGACCCCTTCTGGGTCTCGTTCTTCGAGAGCCGCGATCCCGGGGCAACCGGCGTTCCTCTCGAGATCCGCTCCCCCCTCTTCGACCAGCGATTGCTCGATTTCTCTCTGGAGCTGGCGCCGTCGTGGTGCCTGGACAAGCGATTGCTACGGATGGCCACGGCTGGTATCCTTCCGAAAGAGGTGAGAAATCGGCCGAAGACACCTCTGGCCGGTACTCCCCGGCATCCTTTCGATCGCTCTGTGCGGGAGCTGCTCGATCGATGCAAGCTTGCAGAAGTCTGGATTTTTCAGTATGTTCGGGAGCGTTCGTTTCGCGAGTGGTTGCATCGAGAACGAGAGTTTTCCGACTTGGATCACGGAGCAATGCGCGCGCTGGGTTTGGCATTCTGGCTGACTGACTTGGCTGCGGAGGAGGACGGAAGAGAATGAAACCGGAGAATCACGATCCGGAATTCGAGGGGGCCGAGGAAGTATCCTGTCCATCCACCGGGAGATCGTATTCGCCACCTCGGTTGACCATGTACGGGGATATTCGGGAGCTGACCCTGGCGACCGCCAGCCGGAACGTCACCGGCGACAATCCCATGTTCCCCCGCTTGATGACCTGAAGAGCCGCCGAAGCTCGGAGCCTTCCGACCGATCGGCTGGCTCGATCCGATCGAGACCCGTTGGAAACGAGATCCGCCGACATCGAGACCCACCGGCCGACAGGGAAACAAATGCCTGTCTACACTCGAATCTGTGGTCTCAACCTGCTGAGTAATTCCCCCATCCCAGGGCTCGCCGGGATCGAAGAACCGGTCGAGGTCGACCTCGAGGTGCGCCTGGAAGAAGGTCACCCGTGGGAGCCCGGCTCGGACCTCGACAGCGGCTCCCGGTTCTTGCGCTGGGACGAAAAAGGCGACCCGCTGCTCGAAGTCTCCCGACATCCGGCAGGGGATTTCTACCGTCTCGACTACAGCGATGGCTGTGCCTTCACCATCGACCGAGCCGGCCGTCGCATCTGGGGCACCTGGACCCCGCTCTACTCCCTCGACTACGCCTCGACCTATCTGCTCGGTCCGGTGCTGGGTTTCGCCCTGCGCCGTCGCGGGCTGGTGAGCCTGCACGCCAGCGCTTTCAACCACGAGGAGTCGGCGGTGGCGATGGCGGGGCCGCCGGGGGCCGGCAAGTCGACCACGGTCACCGCTTTTGCCCGGCGCGGCTTCCCGGTGCTGACCGACGACGTGATGCCTCTCTTCTCCGAAGGGGCGACCTTCTGGGCCCAGCCCTCCTATCCCCGGCTGCGCCTCTGGCACGACAGCGTCCGCGACTTCTACGGCTCCCAGGACGCCCTGCCGTCCCTGGCGCCGGAGTGGGACAAGAAGGCCCTGGACCTGGAAGAGCAGGGCCTCCGCTTCGAGCCTCGTCCTCGGCCTTTGAAGGTGGTCTACTTCCTGCGCTTCGACGAGCACCGGTCCGAGGTCGAGATCCGGCCTCTGGAGGGGCCCCGGGCGTTGATGGCCCTGGTGAACAACACTTACGTGAACTACATGCTCGATCAGGAAATGCGGGGCGAGGAGTTCCGTTTGCTGGGCGCCTTGCTCCCGGCGGTGCACCTGCGCTCCCTGGTGCTCGGGCACCCCGGCCCGCGGCCCGACGACCTCTGCGACCTCATCCTCCGAGACCTCTCCTCCGTTCCCGAGCCCGTGGCTGCCGGCGCCTGAGGCGCGGGTCTCGCGGCGGCATTCCCGCGATGTACAACCTGCTCGACTACGGCAAGATGACAGCCGACCGAGGCCGGGTTCGCGCCTATCTCGAGGCCCTGGAGAAAGCTCTGCGCCCCGGCGACACGGTGCTCGACCTGGGCTGTGGCCTGGGCCTCTTCGCCCTGGCGGCGTGCCGCCTCGGGGCCGGCCGGGTCCTTGCAGTGGACACCAATCCGTGGGTCGAGGTGGCACGGGAGCTGGCGCGCACGAACGGGCTCGCGGACCGGATCGAGTGGCATCACCACGACGTCTCGATCCTGGAGCTCGGGCGCGAGGTCGATCTGGTGATCGCCGATCTGCGCGGTGTCCTACCCCCCGCGGGCCGGGGACTCGAGGTCTTGCGCGACGTGGGGAACCGGTTCCTCCGCCCTGGCGGCCGTTGGATTCCCGAGCGCGACGTGGTGCTGGGCACGGTGGTGGAGGCGCCGGAGCTACAGGCTCCGTTCGTCGCTCCCTTCGACTCCGACGTCTACGGATTCGATCTCTCCGCGGCCCGGCGCTGGTCGGTGCACGGCTGGGGCCGCGGACGGTGTGCTCGGGAAGCGGCCCTGGCAGAGCCCGGCAGGCTGTGGGAAACGAGATACTTCCAGCTCACCGGCCCCGACTGCAGCGGCCGGCATCGTTTCGAGATCACCCGAGCCGGCACCGCCCACGGCCTCGTCGTCTGGTTCGACACCGAGCTGACCGCGGGAATCGGATTTTCGAACGCCCCGTGGGCCGAGGAGCACGTCTACGGCAGCGCCTTCTTCCCCTGGCCCGAGCCCGTGGAGCTCGAAGCGGGAGACCGGGTCGACGTGGATCTGCGAGCCCAGCTCGCGGGGGAGGAATACGTGTGGTCGTGGACATCCTCGATCCACAGGCAGGGTCGCCGAATCGAAGAATTCCAGCAGTCCACCTTCTTCGGCCAGCCGGGGCTCGCCTCTCTACCGAAGGCGCCTGACCCAACCTGCTGATACCACCCATCTGCCGCCCCGATAGGATCTTGTTCCTGCGTCGACCCTCCGAGTCAGAGCAGCAGCCGGCGGATATCACCGAGCAGGCGGGCGAGGTGAACCACGAAGCGGGCCGCGGCGGCTCCGTCGATGACCCGGTGGTCGTAGGAGAGCGAGAGGGGCAGCATCAGCCGGGGGACGAACTCGCCGTCCTGCCAGACGGGCTCCATGCGCGAGCGCGACACGCCGAGGATCGCCACTTCCGGCGCATTGACGATCGGGGTGAAGGCGGTGCCGCCGATGCCGCCGAGGCTGGAGATGGTGAAGGTGCCGCCCTGGAACTCCTTGGGCGCCAGCTTGCCGTCGCGGGCGCGGGTGCTGACCTCTCCGAGCTCTCGCCCGAGCTGGGAGAGGCTCTTCTGGTCGACGTCGCGAATCACCGGCACCACCAGCCCGTTGGGGGTGTCGACGGCGATTCCGATGTGCACGTATTTCTTGAGAATCAGATTCTCGCCGCTGGGGTCGAGAGAGGAGCCGAATTCGGGATAGGTGCGCAGGGCGGAGGCACAGGCCTTGAGCAGGAAGGCGACGGGGGTGAGCTTGTATCCCTGGCGCTTGGCCTCCTCGCCGTGGGCCTTGCGGAAGGCTTCCATCTCGGTGATGTCCGCCAGCTCGTGTTGGGTGACGTGGGGAACGTGCAACCAGCTGCGGTGCAGGTTGCGGGCCGATACCTTGCGGATTCGCGACAGGGGCTGCACCTCGACCTCGCCGAATTTGGCGAAGTCGATCTCCGGCATCTGGGGCCAGTCGAAGCCGCCCACACCGCCGCCTGCGCCCGTGCCGCCGGCCATGGCCGATTTTATGAAGCCGTGCAGGTCGTCCTTGGTGATGCGGCCGTTCCGGCCCGAGCCTCGCACCCGGCCGAGGTCGATCTCGAGCTCCCGGGCGAGGCGGCGCACCGCCGGGCTGGCATAGGCGGCATCGAAGGCTTCCTGGTCGATCGGTCCGGCGGCGGGTTTCGGCGAGGCTTCCTGCGTCTCCTCGGGCCGGGACTCGGGCTCGGTCTCCGAGCTCTCGGCTTCGGGCTCGGTCTCCGAGCTCTCGGCTTCGGGCTCGGTTTCGGCTTCGACCGCGGTCTCGGAGGTCGCGGGCTCGGCCTCGGGCTCGCTCTCGCCTCCGGATGCCGGGGCATCGCCAGCGGCTTCGGCGTCGACCTCGAGGGTGAAGAGAATGGTTCCGTCTTCGACCTCGTCGTCCACCGCGACCTTGATCTCGACGATCTTGCCGGCGGCCGGAGCCGGGAACTCGATGGCCGCCTTGTCGCTCTCGAGAGAGAGGATCGGGTCTTCGGCGGCCACCCGATCGCCGGGGGCGACAAAAATCTCGACGACGGTGGCGGCTTCGGCGTCGCCCATATCCGCCAGCGGAATCTCGCGAATCTCTGCCATGGTCTCTCTCCAGCGATGCTCAGGTGGTGG
This sequence comes from uncultured Thermoanaerobaculia bacterium, assembly GCA_964565225.1. Classification (GTDB taxonomy): domain Bacteria; phylum Acidobacteriota; class Thermoanaerobaculia; order Multivoradales; family J023; genus CAZMEL01. The sequence continues at coordinate 24,643 of CAZMEL010000066.1, forward strand.
AAGGGTCGGCCTTGTCGGGGTCGATATCGTAGGCTTCGAGGGCCCGGGTCACGCGTTCGGCGGGAAGGGCGCCTTCGTCCGCCAGGGCCTTCAGCGCGGCCACACTCACCCAGCGCCGATCCACCTCGAAGTGGTGGCGGAGCTTCTCCCGGGAGTCGCTGCGGCCGAAGCCGTCGGTGCCGAGCACCACGTAGCGCCGGTCGACGAAGGGACGGATCTGGTCGGCGAAGCTGCACATGTAGTCGGTAGAAGCGATCACCGGACCCGCGGGGCGCTCGGCGAGGCAGTCTTGCACAAAGGTCGTCTCCGGCGTCTGCTCGGGGCGCAGGCGATTGCGCCGCTCCACGGCCAACCCTTCGCGGCGCAGCTCCGTGAAGCTGGTGGCGCTCCACACGTCGGCGGCCACGCCATGCTCTTCCTCGAGCATGTCGGCGGCGGCCAGAACCTCGCGCAGGATCGAGCCGCTGCCCATGAGCTGCACCCGGTGCTCACTCTCGAGGTCCGAGGTCCGCAGCAGGTACATCCCCTTGCGGATGCCTTCCTCGGCACCCTCCGGCATCGCCGGGTGGGCGTAGTTCTCGTTCATGGTGGTGATGTAGTAGAAGACGCTCTCTTCCTCGGCGTACATGCGACGCAGGCCGTCTTGCAGAATCACCGCCAGCTCGTAGCCGAAGGTCGGGTCGTAGGCCACGCAGGTGGGCACGGTGGCCGCGATCAGGTGGCTGTGGCCGTCCTCGTGCTGCAGGCCCTCGCCGTTGAGGGTGGTCCGTCCCGACGTGCCGCCGATCAGGAAACCCCGCGCCTGCATGTCGGCGGCGGCCCAGATGAAATCGCCGACGCGCTGGAAGCCGAACATCGAGTAGTAGATGAAGAACGGGATCATCGGCACGCCGTGGGTGCTGTAGGACATGCCGGCGGCGATCCAGGAAGAGATCGCTCCCGCCTCGTTGATGCCCTCCTGCAGCATCTGCCCGTCCTCGGCCTCGCGGTAGAACATCATCTCGTCGGCATCGACCGGGCGGTACTTCTGGCCGTCCGGCGCGTAGATCCCGATCTGGCGGAAGAGTCCCTCCATGCCGAAGGTCCGCGCCTCGTCGGCGAGAATCGGCACCAGGTGTTTCTTCAGCTCCTTGTTGCGAATCAACACCGAGAGGGCGCGCACGAAGGCCATCGTGGTGGAGATCTCGCGTTTGCCCGAGCCGTCGAGCAGAGACTGGAAGTCCGAGAGCTCGGGGATCGGCAGCGGCAGCGCGGGGTGCTGGCGCTGCGGAAAGGGGCCACCCAGAGCCTCGCGCCGCTGCTGCAGGTAGGCCGCCACCTCGGGCAGGCTCTCGGCGTCGAGCAGCTCGAGCTTCCGGGCCGCTTCCTCGGAGATCGGTACCCGGAACTGGGCGCGAAAGGCGAGGGCGTCGTCGGCCGACATCTTCTTCACGTTGTGCGCCGTATTCTTGGCTTCCCCGGCGTCGCCGAGGCCGTATCCCTTCACCGTCTGCGCGAGGATCACGGTGGGCTGGTCCACGGCTCGGGTCGCCGCGTGGTAGGCGGCGTAGACCTTGGTCGGGTCGTGGCCGCCGCGGGCGCGAGCGAGGGCCGCGAGCTCTTCGTCGGAGATCTCGGCGACCAGGGATTCCAGGGCGGGATCTCCGGCGAAGAACTCGGAGCGAAAAAACTCCCCGCTCTTGGCCGCGAAATTCTGCTGCTGGCCGTCGACGACCTCGAGCAGCTTGCGGCGCAGAGCCCCGTCGCGATCGGCGGCGAGCAGGGGGTCCCAGGCCGAGCCCCAGAGGACTTTGATCACCCGCCAGCCGGCGCCGCGGAAGACACCCTCCAGCTCCTGGACGATCTTGCCGTTGCCACGTACCGGACCGTCGAGGCGCTGCAGGTTGCAGTTGACGACGAAGATCAGGTTGCCGAGCTTCTCGCGGCTGGCGAGGGTGATGGCGCCGAGCGACTCGGGCTCGTCCATCTCGCCGTCGCCGAGAAAGGCCCAGACCTTGCGTTCCTGGCGCGGCAGCAGCTGGCGGTCCTGGAGATATTGAAGGAAACGCGCCTGGTAGATGGCCATCAGCGGCCCCAGGCCCATGGAGACCGTGGCGAACTGCCAGAAGTCGGGCATCAGCCAGGGGTGCGGGTAAGAAGGGATTCCCTTGCCGTCGACCTCCTGGCGAAAGTTGGCGAGCTGCTCGCGGTCGAGCCGGCCCTCGAAAAAGGCCCGGGCGTAAATGCCCGGCGAGCAATGGCCCTGGAAGAACACCAGGTCGCCGCCGTGCTCTTGGCTCGGGGCGTGGAAGAAATGGTTGAAGCCCACCTCGAAGAGAGTTGCCACCGACTGGTAGGAGCCGATGTGGCCACCGATCCCTTCGAGCTCCTTGTTGGCCCGGGCCACCATCACCATGGCGTTCCAGCGCAGCAGAGCCTGGAGACGTTCCTCGACCTCGAGATCCCCGGGGTATTCGGGTTGTTGCCCGGTGGGGATCGAGTTCACATAGGGCGTGGTGGGGTCGAAAGGAGGGGAGGCTCCGGCGGCCTGTCCGTGCTCGAGCACGCGCTGGAGCAGGAAACGGACCCGGTCGGGCCCGTCGTGCTCGAGCACCGCCTCCAGGGACTCGATCCATTCCCGGGTCTCTGCCGGGTCGATATCTTGCAGCGTCTCGGGATCGGACATCGGAGCTCCTTGCGCTGGGCCCGTCCGGCGGCAAGAAAACCGCGGATCGGGCTCGGGGCCTAGAGATGTGGGGTGGGTGGAGAGTATCTCAATCTCGCCCCATGGGGTAGGGGAGCGGAGGCTCGCCGACCCTTATCGAGAAGGAGGGCTCGCGCTGCGAAAACCCGCGGCCAGGACCGCCACCGTCACCACCGCTCCCACCAGATTGACGGGTGAGAGGGGCAGCTGGGCATGGAGCGGCGCGCCACCGGGGAAGAGCATCGCGAACGATCCCGACGCCAGGACGATACGTGTCGCTGGGCCGAGTGGATGGCGGAAGAAGCCGGAGATGGAGGCCGCCAGGGGCACCAGGGCGAGAGCGACGGTGAGGAAGCTGGCGGCGATGGCCAGCCAGGACGCCCGTTCACCGTCGGCCGAGAGCATCAGGAGCTCCGGCCGGTAGACGAAGAGGAAGGGCAGCACGAAGCCGATCAGGGCGTAACGAAACGCCGCCACGGCGGTGCGCATGATGCCCGATCCGGCGATCGAGGCGGCGGTATAGGCCGCCAGGGCCACCGGCGGAGTGACCATCGACATCAGGCCGAAGTAGAAGATGAAGAGGTGCGCCGCCAGGGGAACCACTCCGAGCTTGCCGAGCGCCGGGCCGATGAGCGTGGCGAGCAGCAGATAACAGACCGCCGAGGGCAGGCCCATGCCGAGCACGATCGAGGAGCCCATGATCAACAGCAGGGCGAGGAAGAGGTTGTCCTGTGCCAGCGGCAGGATGGTTGCCGGCAGCTTGGCTCCCACACCGGTGAGGGTCACCACACCGATCACGATTCCCACACAGGCCGCGGCGCAGATCAGGGCGATGCCTCCGCGGGCGGCGCGCACCAGGGACGAGAGCAGCTTCGAGATCGTGAGTCGGGTTCGCGGCACGAACGAGCTGGCCGCGAGGACCACGACCATCGCCAGGGTCACCGCCCGAAAGACGGTGAAACCGAGCAGCAGAAAGGCCACGAGCGAGCCCAGGCCGGCAAAGAAGATCCACCCCTCGGCGCTGCCCTGGGAATCCTCGTCGGCGAGGGCTCCGAGAGCGCCCTCGCCCTCCGGCGCCGAGCCGTCGGAGGGCTCGCCGGGCAGCCCGCGGGCGGCGAAGTGCACCGTCAGGAAGAGGGAGAGATAGTAGAGCACCGCCGGCAGCAGGGCCGCCTGCACGATTTCGAGATAGGTCACCGGCGGCTGCACGATCTCGAGCATCATGTAGGCGCCGGCCCCCATGACCGGAGGCATCAGCGCGCCACCGGAGCTGGCCGCGGCCTCGATGCCGGCCGCTGCATGGGGCCTGAACCCGGCGCTACGCATGAGCGGGATGGTGAAGGTGCCGGTGGTGGCGGTGTTGGCCACCGCGCTGCCCGAGAGAGAGCCCATCAGCCCGCTCGAGAGGACCGCCACCTTGGCGGGGCCGCCGCTGGTGCCACCGAAGAGCCGGCGTGCCTTCTGGATGATGAAAGCCGTGGCCCCCGTAGCTTCGAGCAGGGCACCGAAGACGACGAAGAGGAAGACGTAAGTGAACATCACCCTGAGGGCGATGCCCAGCACTCCCTGGCTGTGCAGAAACGTCTGGCTGGCGATGCGCTCCAGGTCGTACCCACGGTGGGGAAAGAGCCAGGCGGGCAGGTGGGGCCCGAAGAATGCGTAGGCGAGAAAGGTGAGCGAGAGCAGGCTCAGGGCCGGCCCGACCGTGCGTCGCGCCGCCTCGAGCACCAACACCAGACCGACGAAGGCAACCAGGTAGTCGAGCCCGGTCTCCGCTCCGGCGCGATTACCGAGGGAACGCCCCGAGAGCCACAGCCCCTCGAACAGCGGCTCGGTCTGGCTGACCATGTAGCCGAACACCAACGTCGCCGCGCCGGCCAGCGC
>CAZMEL010000067.1:0-5293 GCA_964565225.1 uncultured Thermoanaerobaculia bacterium
CCTTCCGGAACCCGACTTTCGTCAACCGGTAGTAGGTAGCGCCCGAGGTCACCGCCTCGGGACCGGCCGTGGCGGCGATTCGGCGTTCTTCCGCGGGATCCATCAAGAACGCTTCGGGGGCGGGCTCGGCCGCCCGGGTCGGGGTGGCGCCCGAGGCGAGGATCCAAAGGCAGGCCAGGGTGGTCGTTCGCAGAGCCATTTCGTCTCTCCTGGGTTCAGTGGGAGGGGGGTCCGAAGTCCTCCATCTCGAAGACGACCGAAGCCCTGACGAATCGACAAAAAGGCCGTGATTTCTTCAGTCTTCTCGCAGGGTCACCATCGGCTCGACCCCCGAGGCTCGCCGGGCCGGGAAATAGCAGGCCGCCCATCCCAATCCCACCAGCAGGACCACCACCGAGGCGAAGATCCCGGGATCGGTAGGACTGATGCCGTGGATCAGAGACGCCAGAGCCCGCGCCGTGGGTAGGGCCGTGAGCAAGCCCAGGCCGACTCCCGCCACCGTCAGCGCCAGCCCCTGGCGGATCACCATACTCTGGACCTGGCTCCGCACCGCCCCCAGAGCCAGCCGGATCGCCATTTCTCGGCGCCGCTGGCTCACTGAGAATGCCGAGACCCCATAGGCGCCGACCGCGGCAATGAGCAGGGCCAGGGCGGCGATGGCGGAGAACATCCAGCTCCAGATGTGCTGCGCGAAGTAGAAGCGATCGAGCACTTCGTCCATGGTGGCGACGCCGTGCACGGGCATGGACGGGTCGAGGCGCTCCACCTCTTGCCGCAACGCCGTCAGAAAGACCTCCGAAGCCGCACCCTCGGAGCCTCGAATCACCAGATCGGGCTCCCGTGGGGCGCCGGGACGCCCTTCGAAACCCAGGGTCAGGGGGATGTAGAGCTGGTGCCTCGGACGCTGGTCGATTCCCGAGATCAGCTCTCCGGGCTCCACGTCTCCGGCCAAACCCACCACCTCGAGCCATGGCCAACTGCCCTCGGGACGGATCCTGCGGCCGAGCGCAGACTGCCCGGGCCACAAGGTCTCCGCCAGGGATCGGCTCAACACCGCGATCGGAGCCGCCCGCTCGATCTCGCCATCGAGAAACCAACGTCCGGCGGCCCGCGGAATCGACAGGGCCGAGAAATAGTCGGCGTCGACGCTCTGCAGGATCACCCGCGGAGCCGAGCCGTCGTCTCGCCGCGCCTGTCCGGAGACCTCGAGGGTCGCGGTAGCGTTGCCGCTCTGGCTGATGGGTAGGGAGTCGCCGATACCGAGGGTCCGGATCTCGGGCCGTGCCGAGAGCTGGGTCGAGAGCCGCTCGAGGAAGACCCGCCGTGCCTCGGGGGTCTCGTAGCGACTTCCCGCCAGCGAGAGACCCGCGGTCCACACCTCTTCGGTGGCGAAACCCGGGTCGGCCCGGCGCACGTGGTCGAAGCTCCGGGCCATCAGCAGCCCCGTGACAAGGATCACCACGGCCACGGCGTACTCGGCGACCACGAGGCCCTTGCGAAACCAACCCGTCACGGCGCCGTCGAGACGATCCCCGGAGCGCAGGGCTTCGAAGACATCACCTCCGGTCGAGCGCAGAGCCGGTAGGAATCCCACCAGGAGGGCGCTGAGCAGGGTGATCGCCAGCACGTAGAGAACCGTCTCCAGCCCCATCGAAAAGCTTAGCCAATAGGGGATCGTCACCGCCGAGAGGCCACGGATCCACGCCTCGCCCCAGGAGCCGATCAGCAGCCCCAACCCGCCTCCGACCAGGGCGAGAAGCAACGCTTCCCCCAGGCTCTGCCGAATCAGCCGCCGACGCCCGGCGCCGAGGGCCGTGCGCAGGGCCGTCTCCCGGCGGCGCGCCATCGCCTGGACCAGCACCAGATTGCCGACGTTGGCACACACGATCAGCAGGACGCCGCTCACCAGCACCAGCTGGGCGGCGGTCGCCAGCCGGGTCACGGGTGGCAGCCAGGCGTCGCGCAGGGGGCGGAGAGTCAGGCCCCAGGCTTCGTTGGTCTCGGGATGGGCGGCGGCCAGGTGCGCCGCCACGGCGCGGAGACTCTGCGCGGCGGCCTCCGGGGTCGAGCCTTCCGCGAGGCGTCCCAGGACATTGAGATCTCTCCGATCCCTCGGCACGGTATCGGCATCGACCTGCAAGGGCACCCAGATCCTTCCCTGGTTGGGAAACGCAAAACCCTCGGGCATGACACCCACCACCTCGTGAATCTCGCCGTTCAGCCGCAGGCTCTGGCCGAGCACACCCGGTGCGCCATCGAATCGCCGGTTCCACAGCTCATGACCGAGCACCACACTCTTCGCTCCCCCGGGTTGGCTCTCCCGAGGCAGAAACGTGCGCCCGAGGACCGGCTCCACACCGAGCAGTGGGAAGAGCTCCGCATCGACCGCGGCTCCGTCGAGGTGCTCCGGCTCATCTCCCAATCCGAGGTTGAAGCTGGCCCTCCGGAAGGCTCCCGTTTCGGAGAAAATTCCCTCGCTCCGTCGCAGATCTTCCAGGTCGGCGGCCGAGAGCTGGTTCCACGAACGGCCGGCCGACGGTTGGGAGGTAAAGACGTGGTAGATCTCCTGCGGGCGCTCGAAGGGAAGAGGTCGCAGAGACATGCCATAGAAGGCGTTGAAGAAAGTGGCATTGGCACCGATCCCGAGCCCCAGGGTCACCACCACCACCAGGCTCACGGTCGGTCGTCTGCGAATCGTGCGGAAGGAGTACTTCAGATCTTGGATCAGCTCGTCCATGGCATCCTCGATGGTCTCGACCAGGTGTTCGTTTCTTCCGTTCGAGTCAGCAAGAACCGGGCCAGATCCCGGCCCGGAAACCGGCGCGAAACCGTCCGTTCTCCACCGACACCACCCGAGCCGAGCCTTTCTCTGTCCGATGTTGGGACGCACGTGTTCGAAGGCGAACGCACCGCCAACGTCGGTTGTGGCAGACTGCACCGATCGATGAAGACTCTACACCTCACCAACGGAGACTGCGCCCTGGCTCCTCTACAGCGCGCCGGTCTCCGCGGGACCTTTCTTCCCTGGCGCGACGTGTTGCACGAGGGACCGGTGCCTGCCGACCTCGAGCTGGAGGCTCTCTCGTCCGTCCGAGCTCGATTTCTCGCCGACTACGACGGCAAGACGGAAGAGGAGATTCGCAGCGAGCTCGCGTCCCGGGATCGGCTCTTGCTGGAAGCCGGCCGCTTTCATGAAGTCGTCCTCTGGTTCCCTCCTGGCGCCGCCGCATCCCCTGCTGGAGGCCGACGACGACGGACTCATCGGAGACTCCTTCCCGGAGCGACGCATCCGCCTGACACCCACGGGCCACGATGTCCTCGGTGGCCGGCAACGCTGGACCGATCTGCGGCCGGTGGATCGCTGGTTCGGCGGCACCCGACTTTGGCCCGACTCGCTCTGGCGCTGGGACTCTGAGAAAAAATCCATGGGCTCGGAGGAAGCCACGACGCCAACGACCGAGCAACTGATTGCGGCCCTGAGCTCCCTCGAGAGCTGCGATGCCGCGGTCGAAAAGCTCTGGGATATGGGGGACCTCGCCTTCTCCCCTCTTTCGCGAGCGGTTCTGGATTCGAGCCTTTCATCGAGAGCTCGTGCATGCTGCGCGGAGTTGATCGGGAATCTCGTGCCCGTTGGCGTGGAATGGCTCCTGGAGGTTCTCTCGAGCCCGAACGACGAAGCTGCGGATTTTGCCGCATGGGGTTTGCGCTGGAACAAGGATCCGCACCGGATCGAGACGGCTTTGTTCGACCTGGTTTCGAGCTCCCATGCCAGAGTGAGGCTGAACGCTGCCCGGGCGCTACAGTTCATTTACATCGACCTTCAGGGCTGGGATCCGGCAGTCCTCCGACTCGCCGGTGATCCTGATGAGCGCGTCCGAGTTGCCGCCCTGGAGTTGCTGGTCGAGCTCGCCGAAGTCGACACTCTGCTCGGGCGACTGAGTGTTGAAGAGGTCGCATCGATCCTGGAGCTCGCTGCCAAGGACCCGTGCCAGGAAGCTCGAAACCTCGGGGTCGAGCTGGGTCTGGTTCTGGGAAGGGTGGATCTCGAGACGGAAGAGGAACCACCACAAGATTGATGCAAAGAGCTCCGGTGCGGCCAGCACCGGAGCTCTCGAAGGATCGGATCGCCCCGGATCAGGGCAGGTAGGTGACTACCAGCTGCGGCCGATTCGACGCATTGTTGTTGTCGGCGGCGTAGTACCCCATGTAGTCGTTGCCGCCATCGTCGTTGTCGTCGAGGTCGAAGGCGATCCGCATCTGGGTGGTGCCCTGGAGATCGATCGCGGCCCGTCCGGCGGCGTTCAGGCTGCCCTCCGACCAGGATCCATCACTGGGTGCATCGCTCAGGACCGCCGCTCCGGTCACCGTTGCCGATGCCTGGAAGTCGGAGCTCGCGAGGGCGGTATCGCCACCGAACCCTCCGGTGTTGACATCGACCCGGCAGGCTCCGTGGGTCTGGAAGGGGTTGCTTCCGGTCAGCCGCCCCCGGCGCAGGCGTACGGTCGCCTCGAGCACGGTGGCTCCCGCCGGCAAAGAGGAAGTATCGAAAGACAAGATCGTCTTGTACTGGCGATCGTCGCTCACATCTCCCACCCGCAGGCTTCTCCGTCCCTTGTTTCCACTGTTGCTCGAGCCGCCGACATCGCTGTTCTCCGAGGACTCGAGCACGTAGCCGTCTTCCGCGGCAATGGCCGTGAGAGTGACCTGCACCGGCTGCGCCACGTCGAGGCTGATGCTGGCAGAGCCGGAGCCACCGTGTGAATCGGCCACGGAGGCGGTAATGGTGTGGGTTCCCTGCGACAGACCCGCGGTGGAGAACGAGGCTCCGGAGCCGATGGCGCCATCGAGGTCCGAGGTCCACACCAGGGCCGCGCTCAGATCACCATCCTCCGGATCCGCTGCCGAGCCCGCGAAGGAAACACTCGCTCCCACCGCGACCACCGAGCCGGTCGTTGGCGAGGTCAACGTCACCACCGGGTCCGCGTTGGCGTTCACCGTCACGCTCACCGACGTGCTGTCCGTGCCACCGTGGCTGTCCGTCACGCTTGCGGTGATCACGTGCGTGCCCACCGACAACGTCGTCAGGCTGAACGAGCCGCCGGTGCCCAACGCACCGTCCAGGTCCGAGCTCCAGCTCAGATCCGCCGTCACGTCGCCGTCTTCCGCGTCCGTCGCGCTACCCGCGAACGACACCGGATCCGTCGCCGTGAACACCGAGCCGGTCGTTGGCGAGGTGATCGTCACCACCGGGTCCGCGTTGGCGTTCACCGTCACGCTCACCGACGTGCTGTCC
>CAZMEL010000067.1:5393-6970 GCA_964565225.1 uncultured Thermoanaerobaculia bacterium
CCGCGAACGACACCGGATCCGTCGCCGTGAACACCGAGCCGGTCGTTGGCGAGGTCAATGTCACCACCGGGTCCGCGTTGGCGTTCACCGTCACGCTCACCGAAGCGCTGCCCGTCAGGCCACGCATGTCGGAAACCGAAGCGGCCAGGGTGTGCTCGCCCACCGACAGGTTGGAAAGACTCAGCGTGCCTCCCGTGCCCAGGGCTCCATCGAGATTCGAGCTCCAGGCGAGATCCGCGGTGATATCTCCGAGCTCGTCGTCCGTTGCGGTGGCGGCGAAGGAGATGGTCTCCCCTTCCACGAACACCGCACCATCGGCAGGCGAGGTCAGCGTCACCACCGGCGCTTGATTCTCGACAATGGTCAGCTGCCCGGTGGCCGTGGTCGTGAGCCCGCCAGCGTCGGTGATCGAGGCCGAGATCTGGTGCAGACCCACGGTGAGGTCGGAGCGAGTGAACGATCCGCCGACCGACAGGGCTCCCTCGAGATTCGAGCTCCAGGCGATCGACTCGGTCAGATACCCATCCTCCGGGTCGTCGGCGAAGCCACTGAAGTCGACCGGATCACCGGCGAAGACACTGGCACCATCCGCCGGCTGCAGAATGCTGACTGTCGGCGCCTGGTTCACCGTCACCGTGATCGTCAGGATCTGGCTTCCTTCCAGGCTGCCGGAGTCGATCACCGAGGCGGTGATCACGTGGGCCCCCACCGAGAGCGTCGACGTCGAAAACGAGCCGCCCGTGGGCCCGAAGTAACCATCGAGGTCGGAGAACCAGGTCAGGTTGAAGGTCACGTCGCCGTCCTCGGCGTCGAGAGCCGACGCGCTGAAGTCGATCGACTGGCCGGAGAAGAACGACGCGCCATCGAGGGGTGCCGAAACGGTCACCACCGGCGGTGTGTTGGCCGCCTCGACATCCACGGTGACCGTGGCCCGTGCCAGGCCACCGTCTCCATCGGAAACCACGTAGTCGAACGCATCGGCACCGACGAATCCGGGAGCCGGCGTATACGTCACCGTGCCGTCGCCGTTGTCGCTCACCGCTCCATTCGCCCCGTTTTCGACCGCCGCGAGTTCGAGGCTCCCGGATTCGAAATCCGAGTCGTTGGCCAACACCGAGATCACCACCGGCGATTCCTCGATCGTCGTGGCCTGGTCGTCGACCGCGATGGGCGCCCGATTGCTCTCGATCACCAGCTGAACGTTCGTGGTCGTCCCCGCGATCGGGCTGGTGTAGGAACCCCGCACGAGATCTCCGGCGGCCGCGCTCAGAGCACCGTCCTCCGGCCCACTCGAAGAAGCTACCGTCGCCAGAAGCCCCTCGAAGATTCCGCTGTCGATGGCCGTCTCCACCAGACTCAAGGTTTCGCTATCGCCGTAGGGGAAAGACGTCACCGTCGCGGTCACCGTGTCGACCTGTGCCGGATCCTCGAGATTCGGTTCCTCGAGACGCAGGGTCAAGACACCGCCCTGAGCCAACCGATCCGTCGGCGCTCCGAGCAGATCGACGAAACCCAGACGCAGGCCGATCGTCGTCGCCTCGGCCACGAACGGACCGAAGAGCGCACGCACGGTGTCG
>CAZMEL010000067.1:7070-29120 GCA_964565225.1 uncultured Thermoanaerobaculia bacterium
ACACCCGCACTCGCGCCACGTCACCCTCCAGCAGCTCCGTGGTCACCACACCTGCCGCATCGATGAACACCACGCTGGCAGCGTTCACCGTCGCCTGCGCGCTGGAGAACGAGTAGCCCAGGCTGTCGTTGTGGCTCGCATCCAGGCGGTTGCCGGGAATCACCTGCAGGCGGCCATCGTACGAAGAGCTGGACGTGGCGTCCTGCAGCTGGATGGACCCTTCGAACACACCCGTGTCCTTGCCGGTCTCCAGCAGGATCAGGCTCTCGCTGTCGCCCGTGCCGTCGACGTAGAGATTCACGTCCGTCACGTCGAAGATTCCGGAATCCCCGTTGCGGGTCGCGTCCAGCACCCGGACGTAGGCCAGAGATCCGTTGGCGTAGGTCGAGACTTCATTGCCGGAGGCATCGATGAAGAACGTCCGAGAGCCCAGCGTCGTCGCCGTGGCCTGGGACTGGCCGTAGGAATCGAAGTAGGTGGCGGTGAGGGTGTCGAAGCGGAAGAAGGGGCTCGACTCCTGCGTGGTCTCGAGCACACCATTCGACGAGGAGGCGGGACCGAGAGATAGATCGATCGTACCTTCGAATACCCCCGTGTCACCTCCGTTCTCCTGGAGCGAGACGATCTCGAAGTCTCCCGTCAGATCGGCGCTCAGATCCAGCATCACGGTCTGGACGTCGGGGCTCCAGTTGGCGCTGGGATCGGTCACCCGGAGACGAATCCGACTGCTCTCGAGGACCACCGACACCGGCTGCCCGGACTCGTCGACGAAGCGTACGAAGCTACCGACCAGGACTCCGCTCGCCTCGGAGGTCTCGACCCCGTTGGCATGGACATGGGTCGCGGTCACTGCCTCGCCGAAGGAACCGAAGAGCTGCCCGTCTCCCGGGTAGGCTCCGAAATCCGTCAGCGGGATGAAGCCTTCGAAGATCCCCGTATTGCTTCCGGTCTCGGTCAGCTGCAGATACTCGTTGTCGAGCTCCGAGGCGACCGAAACTGTCACGAAATCGATCAGAGCCGGATCGTTCTGGGACGGATCCGTGACCCGCACTCCGACGGAGCCACCGAGCAGGAATTCCGTGGCCAAGTTGCCGAGCTCGTCGATCAAGACGATCTTCGCCCCGATCGTGGTCGCCGTGGTCGAGATCAGGTCCCAGGTCGCGGTGATCTCTTCGGGCGAATAGGCGGGAAAACCGCTGTTGGCGGTATCGAGGACTCCGGTGCCGGAGCCGGCGGGTCCGGAGAGCCGAATCTCACCGAGGAAGAGCATGCTCTCGGGCCCGGTCTCCACCAGCTCGACCTGCTCGCTGTCACCCGCGTAGAACGTGGAGACGTCGACCGAGATGGTGTCGATCATGTTGAAATACACATTGCCCGCGGGATCGAACACCCGCAGCCGCGCCACATCCCCCTCGAGGATCTCGGAGGTGGTCTGCCCGATCTCGTCGACGAACTCGATGCTGCTGGTCACGTGCCACGCCGTGGCGGTCGAGGTCGTGTAGCCGAGCGTATCGTTGTGTGTCGCGATGATCTGGTCGCCGAAATACACCTGGAGCAAGCCGTCGGGCTGGTTCAGGAACTCCTGCTGCAGAGGGATGGAGCCCTCGAAGATCCCGGTGGAGGGTCCGGTCTCCACCAGGACCAGATCCTCGCTGTCGCCGGTCTGGCTCGAGAAGAGGTTGACCGTCGCGATATCGAACGTGCCGGGCTGGTCGAGGTTGTGGTTCTCGACCCGAACGTAGACCGGCGTGGCCACCGTGTAGGTCGTTCGCTCGTTGCCGAACTCGTCGAGCAGCCAGAGCCGAGAGCCCAGGGTGGTGGCGGAGGCCGAGGATCCGTTGAAGCCGTCGAAATACGAGGCGTCGACCGTGTCGAACCCATGCGGCGGGCCGGCATCTTGCGTCGTTTCCAGCACTCCGTTGCCAGCGGACGCAGCCCCCAGGGCAAGATCGATCGTACCCTCGAACACGGCGCTGAAGTCGGACGTCTCGGAGGCGTAGAGGGTCTCGACATCACCTGTCAGGGCCGAGGAGACCTGCACCGTGACCTGGTCGGGAAACGGGTTCTGATCGGCGTTCTGATCGAGAACCCGGACCCTCGCCCTGGAGCCCTCGAAGAGAACCGAGGTCGAGCGGCCCTCGTCGTCCAGGATGAGCGTGCTGCTCTGCTCCACACCCACGCTGATCTGAGAGGTGGCCAGGCCATCGCCATCGGTGTGATCGACTACCCAGGTATCGCCCGGCATGGCATAGGGCGGATAGTCCGCCAGCCCTTCGAATCGGCCGGTGTCGAAACCGGTCTCGCTGAGATGGACCTGGACCCCGGAGCCCGGACCACCGCTGCCGCTGTAGACCTCGAGGGTCAGGCTGTCGACGAGGCCCTCGTCGTTGGCCAGCTGGTCGAGCACTCGGAGCCCCGGCCGCTCGAAAAGAGCGAAGGACGACCGCTCCTGCCCTTCTTCGTCGATGAAGGCGAGCCGCGAGCCGATCAGGTCGACATCGGCACTGGCCGAGGAATAGGAAGCCTGTAAGGTGTCGCGGCGAAAGGGCGGCCCCGGGTCGGTGCCCGTCTCCAAGAGCCCCGGGCTCGACGCTCCTCCGGGCAGGGTGTCGATGGAGCCCTCGAAGATCCCCGCACTGGAGATCGTCGCTTCGAGGGTCACCGTCTCGACATCACCCGTGAGCAACGAGCTCACCGTGGCCGAAAGGCTGCCGTAGGCCGAGCTGTCCTCGACCCTGAGGTAGACGGTATCGCCGTCCAGCAGGGAGCTCACCGGCTCGCCTCCGGGGGCATCGAGGAAGTAGATCTGTTGAGCGGAGATCGGACTGATGGTAATGGGGCTGAGGAAGGTAGCGAAGAGCAGCAGCTTGAGCCACGAGCCAAACGAATTCGACATCGATTGTAGTCTCCCTGGACGGTCTACGGACACTGCACGTCCCGATCCCTCGTCGGGGTGCAAGTGCCTCTGGCACGAAAATTCCCGCGAATAGCTGGAGGCGGACACGATGGCCGGGTGGAGTGCCCGAGCCCGGAATCCGAATCGGATCTCCGTTCGTAAGGTCGTAGTGCCTCCAAACGTATCGAAAAGTTCCCTCTACCAGGGCAAGCGTTGTTCGCCCTGGAAAACGGTCACACGAAATCAGAGCTCCTCGCCATTGGCCAGTTAAATCGTACAATTCGACTCTTCGGTCGAGGTCTGTTAACATCGTTCTCCTTATATTGGGCTCCCCACCCAAAACCATAGGTTCCTCAATGGAGACCACAAGAATGAGACCTAGCAACGCGCGGTACCTGACTCTGGCGCTCGCGATTTGTGTGGCAATGGCCGCACCCCTCGCCGCGAGTGATTCCAACAAATCGCCGATTCGTTTCCTGACCGGCCCACAGGTGGGTGAGCCGATGGATCTGGCGATGTCCTTTCTGAAATCTCAACAGGCTGAGCTGGGTCTTACGGAAGCAGACCTCGCCGACTTCGTGGTCACCGACCACTACCAGACCGGTCACAACGGCGTGACCCACATCTACCTCCGCCAACGGCACCAGGGCATCGAGGTGTTCAACGGAGTGATCGCGATCAACGTCACCCGCAAGGGCGAGATCATCAACCTGCACAACGACTTCGTCTCCGACCTGGCCGGCAAGGTCAACGGCGTCAGCCCCGCCATCGCTCCCGAAGCCGCGGTGGCCAGCGCCGCTTCGGACCTCGGCACCAGCCTGAAGGCCGAGCCCTTCATGCTCCGCAACATCGGTGGCGCGTCCCTCGCGGTCGAGCTCTCGGACGCCGGCATCTCCCGCGATCCGATTCCCGCGAAGCTCATGTACCAACCGCTCGAAGACGGCACCGTGCGTCTCGTCTGGGACCTGGTGATCAACCGGGTCGACACCCCGGACTGGTGGAACATCCGGGTCGACGCCAGCTCCGGCGACGTGCTCTCCCGCAACAACTGGACCAACTACGAGAGCCTCGGAGGCCCCCCGGCCGACGAATACCTGGTGTTCCCGCTGCCCGCCGGTAGCCCCGACGACGCTCCCCAGAGCCTGGAGGTAGGACCCGCAGACGTCGACGCCTCCCCTTTCGGATGGCACGACACCGACGGTGATCTCGACTACGACTTCACCGACACCCGCGGCAACAACGTCAACGCCCAGGAAGACCTCGACGCCAACAACTCGGGCGGCACCCGCCCCGATGGCGGTCCGGGCACTCCGTTGAGCTTCAACTTCGTCTTCGATCCCAACACGCAGCCCGGTGAAGGCGACAACCTCTTCGCCGCCATCACCAACCTGTTCTACTGGAACAACATCATCCACGACCTCACCTGGCACTACGGCTTCGACGAGGTCAGCGGTAACTTCCAGACCTTCAACTACACCGGTCTGGGCAACGGCACCGACGAGGTGGAAGCCGACGCCCAGGACGGCTCCGGCACCAACAACGCCAACTTCGCCACCCCGCCCGATGGCTCCAGCGGCCGGATGCAGATGTTCATCTGGACCCCGCCGCCGACCCTCACCGTCAACAGCCCCGGCGGCATCGCCGGTGACTACCCCGCGGGCGGCGCCGCCTTCGGTCCGCAGCTCGACGGCACCGGCATCACCGGTGATGTGGAGCTGGTGGACGACCAGGACGACGAGGCCGGTGCCGGTACTTTCACCGACGGCTGCCAGGCCCTCGTCGGTTTCACCCCGGGCAACGTGGCGCTGATCGATCGAGGAGCCTGTGAGTTCGGAGTCAAGGTTCTCAACGCCGAAAACGCGGGCGCCATCGCCGCGATCGTGGTGAACAACCAGGGCGACGGGACCATCAACATGGGTGCAGGTGCCGTGGGCGACCAGGTCACCATCTCCTCGGTCTTCATCGGCCAGACCAACGGCGATCTGATCAAGGCCGAGCTGCCCACCCCCGGCGTGAACGCCACCCTGAAGCTGCTCAACCCGATCAATCGCGACAGTGATTTCGACAACGGCGTGATCGCTCACGAGTACGGCCACGGCATCAGCAACCGCCTCTCCGGCGGCCCGGCGAACTCCGGCTGCCTCTCCGGCACCGAGCAGGCGGGTGAAGGCTGGTCCGACTTCTGGACCATTCTGCTCAACGCCGCAGCCGACGACGAACCCACCGATGAGAAGGGTGTGGGCACCTACCTCACCTTCGAAGGCCCCGGCGGCCTCGGTATCCGCAACTTCCCATACACCACCGACATGTTGGTCAATCCCCAGACCTACAGCAACATCGCCGCGACCAACGTGCCGCACGGCGTGGGTGAGATCTGGATGTCGATGGTCAACGAGATGTACTGGGAGCTGCGGACCCGCTATGGGTTCGACGCGGACTTCTACCGCGGCGACGGCGGCAACAACCTCACCATCCAGCTGGTGATCGACGGCATGAAGATGCACGGTTGCAACCCGACCTTCGTCGATGCCCGCGACGGTATCCTGATGGCCGACATGGTCAACAACGGTGGCGCCAACCAGTGTGAGATCTGGCGCGGCTTCGCCAAGCGCGGGCTCGGCGTCGACGCCGTGGCCGGTACGATCAATGTCGGTGACGAGACCGAAGACTTCTCCGTGCCGGAAGGCTGTGAAGCATCGATCTTCTCCGACGGATTCGAATCCGGAGACTTCTTCGTCTGGTCGAACGTCAATCCCTGACCTCCAGCCAGGGATCTCGGAAAGGCCCGGAGCGTGTGCCCACGCCCGGGCCTTTTCATTTCCATCTTCTCTATCTCCATCTTCATCTATCGGCCGCGCCCGAGGTGATAGCCTCCTCGCTCCTGTTTCTTGGAACGACGACTCCTGATGGCACCTGGCCCGAAGCCCTCGACTCCTGAATGGCTCCTGCCCCTGGGCGCCCTCTTTCTCGCTGCCGCACTCTCCTGGGCCGTACATCCTTTTTCCATCTACCACCGCCCCCGGGCCGCCCATCTTCTCCTCCTCGGTGCCCTGCTCCTCTTCGCCGGCTTCGCCCGCGCCACCAGCAGTCCCCTCGCGGCCTGGAATCGCTGCCGACTCCACCTCGCCCTGGGATGCCTCTTCGCCCTGGGCCATCGATTTTTCTTCGCCAATGAGCTGGCCGGCACCCTGCTCGCCTTCTTGCCCCTGGCATTCGCCCTGGCGCTGGCTTCCCCACGGGCCTGGAACCCGGACGGAACGTCCTCCCACACCCGAGCCCGGCTCTTCCTTGCGCAATCTGTCGCCTGGACGGCGCTCTTCGCCGGCCTCGTTGCCCTCACTCTCTCCCGCGCGGGCTACCTCGCCCTGGCGCCGTTCGCCCTCTGGATCCTCCTGGCCTCCGGGCGCAGAGGTCGGCAGGCTCTGGGGCTCGCGTCGCTTCTCGGCCTGGGCCTGCTCTTCTGGTTCGGTCCTGGCGGAGCCCTCGAGTTTCTGGTCTTCGACGGCAAGCTGCAGCAGCCGACCCTCGACTCGTGGCTCACCGGCCGCCCTCACATCTGGAGCCGTGCCATCCACGCCTGGATCGATGCTCCGATCGTCGGGCTAGGCCTGCAGGTCGCCGGGCTCGCCACCGCACGCTTCTACCCATACACCGAGTTCCACCCCCGCGCCGTCTACGAAGACGTCCACAATTTCTACCTGCAGACCTTCCTCGACCTCGGCCTGCTCGGTGGCCTCGCAATCCTGGTTCTTCTGCTCGCTGCGACCCGCCGGCTGTGGCGAGTCTGGAACCGAGGCGCCCCGGAGAGCCTGGAACGAGCCATGGCTCTGGGCCTCGCGGCCTCGCTCGGATCTTCAGCCCTCTTCGGTGTCTTCGACTCGGTCTCCCTGGGCACCTGGGGCAGCCTCCCACTCTGGAGCCTGCTCGGGCTCTGCTTCGCGCTGCCCCTCTCGGCCTCCGGCGGCCCGGCAGAGCCTTTTCGCCCCGATCTTCGTGCAACCGGAGCCCTGATCGTGGGCGTGGGACTCCTGGTGATCTGGCTCTGGCCGACGAATCGGGCGACCCTGCTCGCCGCGCGGGGCCTGCTGTCCGATACGGCGCATCTGGAGTCGGCCCAGAGCGTTCTGGAAGAGCTGGGAACGAGCCGCTGCCGGGCCTGGTGGCTCGCCGGGCAAATGGCCCATGCCCGGGGAGAACCAGGCGAACGGAACGCTTCGTGGGAACGGCTCCTCGCATGTACTCCCGATTTCATCGCCATGATGGCGCGGGTCGCCCCACGGGAGGAGAGCCTGGCCGCGGCTGCCGTCGAGCTCCAACCCACCAGCGCCGATGCCAGATTCTGGCTGGCGCGCATCCACTTCTCCTCCGGAGGAGGCAACGAAGAATCGATTCGGCGCTACCGGGAAGGCCTGGGGATCCGCCCCGAAGACGACCGCGCCTGGCAGGAGCTCGGCCAACAGCTGACCGCCGTCGACTCCCGAGCCGCCCGCGAAGCCTTCGAGCGATCCTGCCAGCTCCGGGACACCAATGGCCAGGGATGCCTACCCGCCGGCATGCTGGCCGAACGGGCCGGCGACCTTCCCGCCGCCATTCGCCTCTTTCGCCGCTCCCGTATTCCCGGCACCGACACCTGGGCCCGCACCCTGGAGCTTCGCCTGCTGGAGGCCGAGTTGCCGGAACCCGCCACGGCTCCCTGAAATCTGTGCCTGGCGAACTGTAACCGTGGAGCTTCTCGTGATCGAGCGAGTGCCCGTCGTGGCTGGCAAGACGCGCCGACACAGGGAGAGTGGGCTCTCTCCAGGAGGCGCAACGCCGCACGGGTGCGGAAGGAATCTCTCAAGCGCTACCCATTCAAGTGTTCCAGGCTCCTGGCTATAGCTGGAGCTCGAGAATCCGATGGCCGTAGGAGTTGTCGCTCGCGCAGAGCCAGTGCCCGTCGATCTTGCGATCGTTGCCGAAGCTCAGCTTCCCGGCCGGTACTCCCGACCCAGGTGCCGACGGATTTCCGATTCGTCGAGCCATACCGGCTGCGGCTCGCGACGCGCAAAGGGACCGGCGCGGTCGGCGTAGTGGGGGGAGGAGGGGTCGAGGGTGGCGCTGCCGTAGTTGTGCAGGCTGTAGGACTCGACCTCTCCTTCGGCATTCCAGCGGACGAGCAGGATGTAGGAGTCTCCCGCGGTGCCCGTCAGGCGGCCGTCGTCGCCGAGCTCGCCGTAGACGGCGTGCACGATATCGGGTCCGCCGGCCAGGGGCAGGTCGACATCGCCCCGGCGCAGCCGGTTGATCTCGCCCCAGGGCACTTCGAGACCACCGTGGTGATGGCGCAACGTCTCGGCGGCGCGGCGCAGCCGGTCGAGGAGCTCGGGATCCGACGGCGACGGCCGGGCTTCGAGGAGAAGCTCTCCCCAGGCGAGCACCGGAAGTGCCGCATGCGGGTTCCTGGTATCGGTGTCGAGATTCCAGGCGGCCAGGACGTCGAAGGGCTCGGCGAGTGTCGGATCCGTTCCCTGATGCTCTTCACGGGCGGCGACCAGGCGATCGCGCCAGCTGGCGATCACAGACTCGGAGTCGTAACGGGTGTCGTATTTGATCGCCAGGATCTCGTCCCAGGTGATCTCCGGGTCGGCCGCCAGCAGAGAGCGTAGGCGTAGGGAACGGTTGGTCTCGTGCCTCTCGATGCCGAAGGTCTCCGCAAACCCGGCGGCCGCGGCGTTCCCTTCTCCGTCGGTGGCGGTGAAGGGACTGCTGTTGGCGTTCTGGAGGAAACCCGAGGGCGGATTGGTGACCTGGGGTAGATCGTCGAAGGGCAGGAGATGCCGCCACAGGGTGTCGGAGGTCGAGCCGTCGAGGGCGCCGGTGAGACCCTGGGCCTGGTAGTCGGGCCCCCTCGTTCGCACCGGCAGCTGCCCGTTGTAGACGTAGAAGATGTTGCCGTCCCGGTCGCCGTAGCCGGTGTTGAACATCGGCAAGGAGCCCGAGGCCATGGCATCGCGCCACTGCTCGAAGCTCCGGGCCTTGTTCATGCGATACCACTGCTCCACCGCGCGCACGTCGCCGAAACCGGCGAAACGGATGGCGTAGGTGCCGGCGTGGGGCACCTGCTCGCGGATCACCGCCGGTCCGTGCTCCGCCCAGTGCACACGGCGCTCGAAGGTCCAGCGCAGGGGGCCGAAGAGCTTCACGGGGATCGGCGCCGGGCGCTCCTCCAGCTCCCGCCAGCGGCCGTCGAGGCGGTAGCGGCCCGGATCGTCGGGATCGGTTTCCAGGCGGTAGAGGTCGACCAGGTCGGGTTTGTTGACCGTATGGGCCCAGCCCAGGTGGCGGTTGTGGCCGTGCAACACCACCGGCGCCCCGGGAAATACGCCGCCCACCATGTCCCAGCCCTCCTCGCTGCGCAGGTGGGCCTCGTACCAGGCCACCGGGCCCTCCCAGGGTTGGTGCGAGTTCACCACCAGGTAGGTCGAGCCATCGGGTGTGCGCGACGGGGCCACGGCGATCACATTGGAGCCACGGGTCGGCTCTGTGGTTTCGTCGCTCTCGCCGCCTTCGGTACCTTCGGCGAAGAGGGCTTGCAAGGTCTTGTCGATCCCGAAGAAGAGGGGCAGCTTGTGCACGAAGCCGCGAACCACGTCGGCCCCGGTCACGGGATAGAGCTCGCCGAGGGCTTCTTCGGGATGCAGCGCCGCGTAGTGCCCCACCCCGGCGGCGTAGGCTTCGAGCATCGTTCGCGTGTCTGCGGACAGGTCGGGATAGCCGGTTTCCACCACCTCGTCGATGCGTAGGAGATGCACCATGTAGTCGTTGGGAGCGGCGCTCGGACCGTAGACCGAGGCCAGCCGCCCACGCGCCGCCAGCAGGGCGCCCTGGATGGTGGCGAAGTCGTCTTCCGCGTGGGCCCAGGCGAGACCGTAGGCCACGTCGGCATCGCGGCGCCCGAAGACGTGGGGCACACCCCGCTCGTCGCGCAGGATTCGCACGTCGTAGGTTCCGGCCGCTGGAACCAGGCCGGCGGGCAGGCGAGCCCGTCGCGCGTCGAGCCCCAGCAGGACGACCCAGACCAGGGCCCCGAGACCGGCGACGGCCACGCATCCACGCAGGATTCTCCTCTTGGGCCGGGCGGCGGATTTTCCTGCGGCAGAAGAGGTGTTCATTGCACCGAGGATCCTACCGTGTCGGAGAGTCCGGAACCCAGCACCGGGAGAGAGCTCGGAGCCACCCGCGGCCAGCGCGCCCCTTCGAGGCCTGGCGGAGAGAACGCCAGCTCGACCTCGCGAGAGAATCTGACAGAGTAGAGCTGTGATTCCGCCATCCAAATCGAGGAGCCGACCATGATTCGCCCGGTATTCCGCCCTCAGCTCGTGGCTCTGGCCACGATCACCATCGGTCTCTGGATCCCCATCGTCTGCCCGGCCCCCGGTGCAGCCCAGGGGCCCGGCGCATACCCGAAGCTGATCGCCCTGTTCCGGGAATGGCGTGCCTTCGAACGGCCCCGGACCCTCGACGGCGCTCCCGACTACACCGAGGCGGCCCTGGAGGAGAAGCGGCGCGGCCTCGAGGAATTCCAGAAGAGACTCGGGGCGATCGAGCCCGAGGGCTGGCCGGTGGCCCTGCAGGTGGACTATCACCTGGTGCGGGCGGAGATGAACGGGCTCGACTTCAACCTTCGGGTGTTGCGGCCGTGGGCGCGCGACCCGGCCTTCTATGCCTCGGTGTGGACCTACCAGAGCGACACTCCTGCCCACGAGGGGCCGACCCACCATGCCCTGGTAGAGCTCTGGACCTACGATCTTCCGCTCTCCCCCGAGGCCGACGCCAAGCTCACCCGCGAGCTGCAGACCATTCCGCCTCTGCTCACTCAGGCCCGCGGCAACCTGACCGGCAACGCGCGGGAGCTCTGGGTTTCCGGTATCGGCAACCTTCGCGATCAGTCGCAGGCCCTGGCGGACCTGGCCGAAACGACGAAGGACGCGAGCCGCGAGCTGCGCCGGGCGATCGAGGCAGCCCGACAGGCGACCGATGGCCTGGTGGGCTGGCTCGAGGAGCAGGCACCGTCGAAGACCGAGCCTTCCGGGATCGGGGTCGAGAATTACACCTGGTATCTACGCAACGTGCACCTGGTTCCCCTTTCCTGGCAGCAGGAAGTCGACCTGCTGCGGCGGGAGCTGGCCCGCGCCCACTCGTCTCTGCGGCTCGAAGAGCACCGCAACCGCGACCTTCCCCAGCTGCGGGCCATCGCCAGCTCCGAGGAGTACGACCGCCGGGCGAACGGGGCGGTCGACAAATACCTCGGGTTCCTCACGGAGCAGCAGATCCTTCCGGTGCGGGAATACATGGATCCCGCCCTGCGCGCCCGGATCGGCTCCTTCGTGCCCGAGGAAGAGCGGAACTTCTTCCGCACCGCCATCCACTTCGAGCCCATGACCCTCTGGACCCACTTCTACCACTGGTTCGACCTCGCCCGGATGGAGCAGGATCCGCACCCCAGCCCGATCCGCCGAGGCCCCCTGCTCTACAACATCTTCGACAGCCGCGCCGAGGGTCTGGCTACCGGGGTGGAGGAGATGATGATGCACGCGGGTCTGTACGACGACAATCCCCGTGCTCGGGAAATCGTCTGGATTCTGCTCGCCCAGCGTGCCGCTCGGGGTCTGGGGTCGCTCTACGTGCATTCCAACGAGTGGACGATGAAACAGGCCCGGGACTTTCACGTCGAGTGGACGCCACGGGGCTGGATGCGAGAAGACCTCGACCTCCTCGGCTTCGAGCAACAGCTCTACCTGCGCCAGCCGGGGTACGGCACCAGCTACATCACCGGCAAGTACCTGATCGAGCAGCTCCTGGCCGAGCGAAGCCGCCAGCAGGGCGAGGAGTTTCGCCTGTCGGACTTCTTCGCCGAGGTCGATGCCATGGGTGTGATTCCGGTGTCCTTGATCCGCTGGCAGCTCACTGGCAAGGACGACGAGATCCGCGCTCTTGCCGTCCCCGGAGATTGAGCTCCGATTGACCCCCCGGAGCGACTGCAGTACCCTCGCAAGCAGGTTTCCGAAAAATCCCACGCCGGTTCTAGAAGATCCGGCGATCGGGTCCGGGCCGCAGAGCCCAAGCTCCGCCTTCCAGGCAGACGGCGGAGGGATCTGGCCCGTTTGTGGGTTTTTCTTGCGTTCCAGAGAGTGAACGCTTGTCGAATCGTGAGCTCGGGGAGGCTGCTGGCGACGATTTCGAGCCTCCCTCGCCACGGAAGGGATGCCTCCGAATCCACAGAAAGGCTGGCCAGCGATGTCTTCGTTTCTGCCCCAGTACGACCCCGATCCCGAGTCTCGCGAGAGATGCCTCACGGGCGCCCAAAGGGAATATCAATATTCCTACGATTACATCTCGCCCCTGGCGATGGTGAAAAACGTTCCGGCGCGCGACAAATTCGCCTTCTGCTGGTGGCTGCGAGTCTTCCAGCGGATTCGCGACGTGATCAAGAACGAGTTCCTGATCGCCACGAAATCGGACCGTGAGCGGAATTTCAAAGAGCTCGACGATCTCTCGCTCCTCACCTCGCTGCGCAAGGGCTCGGCGGCGAAAACCGTGGTGCGACTGACCTATGAGCTGGCGCAGACCTATCGCGGACCGGCCGAGCCACCGGACCTCGAGGTCTACACCGAGCTCTTCCAGAAGATCGGCCTGCCGCCGATCGCCAAAGACTTCCACCGCGACGACGCCTTCGCCTACCAGCGAATCGCCGGACCGAACCCGGTGCTCCTGCGGCAGCTGGGCCAGCTCGACGACCGCCTACCCCTGAGCGCGGATACCTTCGACTCGGTGATGCCCGGCGACAGCCTCGACGCGGCGCTCGCCGAGGGGCGGCTCTTCCTGGTGGACTACGCGGGTCTGGAAGCCATCGAAGACGGCAACTTTCCCGGCTACCAGAAGTTCCTCTACGCCCCCCTCGCCCTGTTCGCCGTCGACAAGAGCTCGAAGGAGCTGATGCCGGTGGCGATCCAATGTGAGCAGACGCCGGGAGACGAGAACCCCGTGCTCACTCCCCGGAGTGATCGCTACAACTGGTTGATCGCCAAGACCATCGTCGAAGTTGCCGACGCCAACTACCACGAGGCCATCACCCATCTCGGGCGCACTCACCTCTTCGTCGAGCCCTTCGTGCTCGCCACCTGCCGCCAGCTGGCTACCAACCACCCTCTGAGCCAGCTGCTCCGGCCCCATTTCAAGGGCACCCTGGCCATCAACTACGCTGCCCACGAATCTCTCGTGTCCATCGGTGGCGCGGTCGACAAGCTCGCCAGCGGCACGATCGAGTCGACCCGCGCGGCGGCGATCCAGGGCGCCCAGAGCTACCGGATCGACGAGGCCGTCATGCCCGAAACCTTCCGGCTGCGTGGAGTCGACGACCTGGCCACGCTTCCCAACTATCCCTACCGCGACGACTCTCTGCTCTACTGGAACGCGATCGAGCGTTGGGTCTCCGACTATCTCAAGATCTGGTACCGCGACCACGGCGACCTGGCGAACGACCACGAGCTGAAGGCCTGGTTCGACGAGCTGCAGTCACCGGAGGGCGGCCGGATCCAGGGCCTGCGCGAGGGCGAGCTCGACCTGGACTACCTGGTCGAGCTGGTCACCCTGGTGATCTTCACCGCCAGCGTGCAACACGCGGCGGTGAACTTCCCTCAGTACGACCTCATGTCCTATGCCCCCAACATGCCCCTTGCTTGTTATGCGGAACGGCCGTGGCTCACCCCCAACGCCACCGAGAGCGACTACCTGCGGATGTTGCCTCCCCTCGAGCAGGCGAAGCTGCAGATGAACCTCGGCTACGTGCTGGGCAAGGTGCACTACACCCAGCTCGGGAAATACCCCTGGCGTTACTTCCGAGATCCCCGGGTCCAGGCACCGATGAAGGCCTTCCAGAACCGGGTAAAGACCATCGACGAGCAGATCCGCGACCGCAACCAGACCCGTCGCGCCTACAAATTCCTGCTCGCCTCGGGTATTCCCCAGAGCATCAACATCTGAACGGCAAGAGTCCTTTCGAAACGAAAGTGACGAGAAAGGCATTATGATCGGAAACCTTCTGAAAGCGCTGACCACGCCATTGGTCTACCTCCTCAAACCGTTCAAGATCTTCGCCTACCGCACCCGTAGCGGCTTCCTACGCCGGTTGATCATCGAGACCACCACGATTTTCGACTTCGTTCTCAACTTCATTCATGGTCAAAACGAGATCATGACTCTGCACCAAAAGGTTTACGGGGGAAATTTCATCTTCGGCCGCGGTGTGATGATCACCGATCACGAAACGGCGGCCAGGGAAATGCCGCTACCCTCGCATCGCACCAACGAGTTCATGGGGATTTCGGTGGTGTCGGGCAACGAGGTCTTCGTCACCAACGCACCGATGATCGCGCTCGGGCAACCTTTTCGTGGCATCCTTCGCAACCATCTCGATGAAACGCAGTTCAACGAAGACTTCTACAAGATCGATTACGCGACGGTACAGGAGACTTGCGCCACCATTCTCGAGGAGTGGGTAGCCGACCCCAAGGCCTCGGAGATCACGATCATGCGCAGCTGCGCCACCCGGGTCTTCATCAAGATGCTCAGTGACATCACCATTCCCAAAGACGTCTCAGAGAGCGTCACGGCCGCGTATCTTCGTCGCTTCGTCGAGCTGTCCCTCTTCCAGCGTTATCTACCCTATGTCTCGGGCCTTCTCGGCTCCGAGAAACACATCAAGAAGGATGCCTTCTACAAGCTGCAAGAGTATGGCGTGCCCAACACCGTGATCGATTCGACCCTCTTCGCCGCCATGTTCAGCGTCGGCACCCTTTTCACCCGCTGCGTCGACGACATCCGTCGCCACGGGATCGACTACCAGGGTCTCGATCTCGAGAAACGTCGCAACTTCGTGATCGAAGCCGTGCGCCTCTACCCCACCGTGACCACCACCCATCGAGTGGTCAAGAAGCCCGAGACCGTACGGGTGGCGGGCAAGGATCTCCAGCTCACCGGCGGCGACCAGATCGTCTATGCCATCGTCTGCGCCAACACCGATGAACGCGCGTTCGAGTGCCCGCACAAGATGGATGTCGAGCGCCCCGAGGTCGAATACGAAAAAGTTCTCAGCTGGTCCGACGGTCCCCATGTGTGCCCGGCCAAAGAGCTGTCCATCCTCGTGACCATGAACATGCTCGACGCCCTCGGCACCAAGCAACCCCTCTCCGAGATCGACTACGGCGGGGCTTTGCTGTAGGCCGGCTCCGGCCCACCGAGAGCCCCTGTGGTGAGGTCGTCGCTCGGCCCGGGGTCTGATAGCGTGCGACGAGAAGCCCGATCCACCCATCGACCCGCCGGGACCCCACCGATCCAGAGGGTGCCGGTTCCGGATAGGAGTCTCGGTCCAGATGTCTGTCTCCCGACGTACCCTGCCGCTTCTCGTCTCGGCGCTCCTCCTCACCGCTTGCGGGGCTCCCGAATCCCAGGCTCCGGGCGACTCGTCGCCCGCGGCCCCGACGTTTCGCTTTTCTGCCATCCCCGACCAGAACACCTCGGAAACGAAGGAAAAACTGGCGCCGCTCCTCACACATCTCTCCGCAAGCCTGGGAGTGACGTTCGAATATGTTCCGGCTCGGGACTACCAGGCAGCGGTGGAGATGTTCAAGAACGGGGACGTGCAGCTGGCCTGGTTCGGGGGCCTCACCGGCGTGCAGGCGCGGAGGGCGGTGCCCGGGGCGCAGGCCATTGCCCAGGGCGAGAGTGATCCCGACTTCTTCAGCTACTTCATCGCCCACCGCGATACCGGCCTTGAGCCGTCCGAAGACTTTCCCACCGGCCTCGGGGCGCTGACCTTCACCTTCGGCTCGGAGAGCTCCACGTCCGGACGGCTGATGCCGGAGCTCTATCTGCGCGAGCACACCGGCAGCGCACCGGAAGACTTTTTCGAACATCCCATCGGCTTTTCCGGCAGCCACGACAAGACCATCGAGCTGGTGGAATCGGGACAGTTCCAGGCCGGTGCCGTGAACTACAAGGTCTACGACCAGCGCGTCGCCAACGGGGAGACCGACCCCGAGGTAGCGCGAGTGATCTGGAAAACTCCACCCTACGCGGACTACAACTGGACCGTGCGACCCGATGTGGACGGCACCTTCGGCGATGGCTTCCTCGCACGCCTGCGCCACACCCTGGTATCGATCGACGATCCGGCGCTGCTCGTGGCCCTGCCGCGAGAGCGGCTGATCCCCGCGAGCAACGAGGATTTCGAGGGGATCCGGCAAGTGGCCGAAGCCCTGGGCATGTTGCGGTAGCGCGTTGAAGAAAAGCGGGACCGGGGCCAGCTTTCGGCTCGAAGGAGTCTCGGTACGCCTCGGCACGGAATGGGCGCTGCACGAGGTCGACCTGGAAATCGAAGGCGGAGAAACGGTGGGTTGCGTGGGCCCGAGCGGCGCCGGCAAGACCACCCTGCTCCGCCTGCTGAGCGGCTCGCTCGGCCCCACCCGGGGCAGGGTGTGGATCGACGGTCGAGACCTGGGCCGGCTGAGCGACGCCGACCTGCGGCAGATGCGCGGCCGGATCGGCATCGTGCACCAGGATCTGCGCCTGGTGCCCAATCTGCGAGTCTTGCGCAACGTACTCGTCGGCCGGATCGGCAGAACATCCCTGCTCGGCTCGGCACGTCGGCTGTTCCTGCCGACCCGGCGGGAGGTCGAAGAGGTGTTCGTGCTGCTGGAGCGAGTCGGCATCGGTGAGAAGCTCTTCGAGCGCACCGACCATCTCTCCGGCGGACAACGCCAGAGAGTGGCGATCGCCCGCGCGCTCTACCAGGCGCCGAGAGCGCTGCTTCCCGACGAGCCGATTTCGAGCCTCGATCCCGCCCGCGCTCGCGACACCATGGGCCTGCTCCTCTCCCTCGCCCGGGAAGAAGGTTTCACGCTCGTGGCCAGCCTGCACGACCTCGAAGCCGCCCGCGGCTTCTTGCCCCGATTGGTGGGCCTGCGCCGGGGACGGGTCGCCTTCGACGGCCCGACCGAACAGCTCACCGACGACGACTTCCGCGACCTCTACCGGCTCCAGAGCAAAGAGCTGCTGACCGATGGCCCCTGAGCCCGAACGGGGTCGAGCAACGGTCGCCAGGATCGGCGGAGCCCGTCGCGGCGGACGCCGGGGCCTGGTGCTGTTGGGGATCGCAGCCGCCGGCCTCTGGGCCGCCTGGAGCCTCGGGCTCGATCCCGGCGATCTGGTGCCGGGTGAAGGTGGCTTGCGCGTCGCCCGAGATCTCTTCTCCCGCGCCCTGTCTCCCGCCTGGACCTACGAGGCCCGAGTCGTGCCCGAAGGCACCCGCCCGCTCTTGCTCAAGGCTCTCGACGCCGCCGGAGCCACGGTTTCGCTCGCCGTCGCCGCCATCAGTCTGGCACTGTTCGCCGGGTTGCCCCTGGGTTTCGCCGCTTCGACCGCCACCTGGGTCGACGAACCCACCGCCCGTGGGCCGGGTGCACCACGGCGTCTCCTGCGGTCGGTTTCCTACGGCGCCGCGCGCCTCCTGATCGCCCTCCTGCGTTCGGTGCACGAGCTGCTCTGGGCCGTCCTGCTGCTCGCCGCCATGGGCCTGAGCCAGCTCTCGGCGGTGGTCGCCATCGCCATTCCCTACGCCGGAACCCTGGCCAAGGTGTTCTCGGAAATACTCGACGAGGCGCCCCGCGAGTCGGCCTCGGCTCTGCGAGCCTCAGGCGCCTCCCCGGCCCAGGTCTTTCTCTTCGGATTGCTGCCGCGGGCCCTGCCCGACATGTGTGCCTATGCCTTCTACCGCTTCGAATGTGCCCTGCGCTCCTCGGCGGTCTTGGGTTTTTTCGGCTTCCCCACCCTCGGGTACTACCTCGCGGTCTCTTTCGAGAACCTGCACTATGGGGAGGTCTGGACGTATCTCTACACCCTCCTCGGCCTGGTGCTCCTGGCCGACCTCTGGAGCCGGGCGATTCGTCGTCGACTGTCGGGGGAGAAGAGCCCCCGCCGCACAGTGGTCCGGACAGATGACGGGCCTGGCAACCCGGCTTCCTCACCCGCCGAGAGTCGATCGTCGGAGATCCGACGCTTGTTTCGGCTCCGTCCCCGCAGCCGCTTCCTGCACCACACCAGCCTCGCCCTGGGAATCCTGGTCGTGCTCGCCTGGTCGAACCGCGCGCTGTGGCCCCGGGAGCTCCTGTCGCCCCGGCGCCTGGCGAATCTCGAGAGATTCCTGGGCGAGCTGCGCCCCTACCCGCTGCAGGGCCAACCCTTCGACCTCTCCATCGCCCTCGACTGGGCCGGCACGATCCTGGCGGAAAAGGGCTGGGCCGCCACCGGAACGACTCTCGCCCTGACCGTGGCGGCCATCGTGCTCGCCGCGATCGGAGCGCTGCTCTTTACCCTGCCCGCGGCCCGCACCGTCGCCAATCCACAACCCTTCCTACCTGCGCTACGGCCCCCGAGCCGCCTCGCGGTCGGCCTCTGGCGCGGCCTCGTGACCCTGGTACGAGGAGCCCTGATCGTCTGCCGTTCGATTCCCGAATACATCTGGGCCTTTCTCTTCCTGGCGATCCTCGGTCCCACCGCGTGGCCGGTGGTGCTCGCCCTCGCGGTCCACAACTTCGGCACCTTGGGAAAGCTCGGGGCCGAGGTGGTGGAAAACCTCGACGAGCGTCCCCTGGCCGCCCTGCGCAGCCTCGGCGCGACCCGGTTGCAGATCGCGACGGCTGCGATCTTCCCCATCACCCTGCCCCGTTTTCTGCTGTTCTTCTTTTATCGCTGGGAAACCTGCGTCCGCGAGGCCACCGTGCTCGGCATGTTGGGAATCTCGTCGCTGGGCTTCTGGATCGTCGATGCCCGCGCCCGCAACCACTATGACGAGATGTTCTTCTTCGTGCTGCTCGGTGCCGGCCTCGTCCTGCTGGGTGATCTGGTGTCGGCCCTGGTCCGCGAGGTCGTGCGCCGCGCCGCGTGAAGGAGACCGCCGAGCGGTGGGCGAAGACCCTGTGCCCCCTCGGGCACCGGGTGGACGTCTGCCAGCAGACCACCGGCCGCTACGATCTGCTCCTCGCCCTGCAGGCCTTCGAGAGCTTCCCTCGATCGAGAGCTTCCGGCATCGACACCCCGAGCCCCCCTGCTCCTCGCCCCTCACCGGACTGAAGGGTCCCCGTACAGTTCCCATCCTCCCCACCAACGCGATACCCTTCCCACCGGCACGGAACCCGCCGTGCCCTGCTCCATGCCCAGGGAAAGGAGGTGATCGTCGATGGCTATTCGCAACCCGTTCCGCAAAGCGACTCTGACGAGTCTCGCCAAGACCTGTGGTTGAGCGGCCAAGCTGAGCCCGGTCGGGCTCGGAGAATTATTGGCCAGCCTACCGAAGAACGAGGATCCGAATCTGCTGGTGGGGTTTTCCACCCGTGACGACGCCGGCGTGTATCGGCTGTCGGACGACATCGCCCTGGTGACCACGGCCGACATCATCACGCCGCCGGTCGACGATCCCTTTCTCTTCGGCCAGATCGCCGCCGCCAACGCTCTGTCGGATGTGTTCGCCATGGGGGGTAGACCCCTGACCTGCCTCAACTTGATCGGCTTTCCGGCCGACAAGCTGGGGCCGGAGATCCTGCACGGCATGGTGCAAGGTGTCTTGCACAAGGTGACCGAAGCGGGTGCGGTGCTGGCGGGTGGCCACACGACGGAAGACGACGAGCCGAAGCTCGGCCTCGCCGTGACGGGGATCGTGCATCCGGATCGCGTGTGGACCAACGCGGGCGCGCGCGCGGGCGACGTGTTGGTGATGACCAAACCCATCGGCAGCGGGGTGCTCTTCAACGCCAATCTCAAGGGTTGGGTGTCCAACGAGGCGATGCAGACCTGTATCGAGTGGATCACGACCTTGAACCAGACCGCCGCCGAGGTGATGAAAGGTTTCGAGATCCATGCCGCCACCGACGTCACCGGCTTCGGCCTCGCCGGCCACGGGCTCGAGATGGCGGAGGCCTCGGAGGCCACGTTGCGCTTCGAGATCGACTCTGTTCCGTCGATGGACGAAGCCCTGGCGATGTACGAGAGGGGCATGACCACCGGAGTCAACGGCGTGAACCGCCAGCTGGTGGAAGCCAAGTGGCGATTCGAGCGCGAGCTACTCCCCTGGCACCAGGAGATCTTCGTCGATCCCCAGACCTCGGGAGCGCTGCTCGTGGCCGTGGCTCGCGAGCAGGCCGACGACCTGGTGGGGGCGCTGCACGATGCCGGCATCGAGATCGCCACCGCGGTCGGCAGCGTCGAAGCCTACGACGGTCGATATCGGCTGGTCTTCGCCTGATTCCTCTCAGCCGTCGAGAGATCCCATCTGAGTCAGAAACTCCGCGGCGTAGCGGCCGCGGTGGTCGCTGACCCACAGCTCGTCGGGACCGGGCAACATCTCGGTCGCGTAGAGGGTGGGAGGCTCTTCGCCGGCCGGCGGCGTGAGGGAGCGCTGGAGGAGCGCGACGAGCAGGGGCGATTCGAGGTCGACGTAGTAGGGTTTGGGCTCGCGGTGGGTGTGCACGAAGAGATGCCGCGGCAGATCGTGCCGCAGCCGCCAGCGGTGGACCCGGGCGAAGAGCTCGCCGGCCAGGCGATCGGGCTTACCCTTCTCGCCGGGTAGCTCGGGGCCGCTTCCCGGTGGAAAGATCCAGCGGCGTCGAAAGAGGACGACCCGACCGCGGGTGAAGCGGGGCCAGACGAGCACGCCATCGCTCTCGAAACCGGGAAAGTACGACACCGGCTGAATGCCCTGGCGACCGATCGCGGCGAGCAAGGAGACGAATCCTTCGGGAGCCACTCCGTTGGAGATCACCGGCACTACCTCGACCTCTTCGCGGGTCCAGCGCAGCACGAGCCGTTCCTCTTCGCTCGACCAGCGCAAGGTGAGCTCCGCCAGGGGAATCACGGTCTTGCCCGGTGACGCCTTCTCCCCCACCAGCTCGATCTCGTGCTCGAGGAAGGGAATCCGCAGGCCGGCGTTGGAGGTGCGTCCCCAGGGGTTGAAGGTCACCTCGGCGAGCAGGGCTCCATCTCGCGCGAAATGCCTCGACGCCCGCTCCAGCTCGGCGACGATCGGGTGGCCGGACTCCGGGTCGGCGGGACGGTGCAGGTGGGCGAAACGGGCCAGGGCCACACCCACGCCGGTGAAGAGGTCGCTGAGCACCACCCGGTACCGCCCTGCTTCGAGGTCGGCGAGGCTGCGTGCCGCCACCTGGAAGAGGACCCCGGCGGCCCAGGGCGGCTCTTCCTGCCCTCCGCCGAGACTCGCCCAGTCCTCGTCGCTCAGCTCCACCTCCTCGGCACCGCTTCGGTGGGCCTGCCGCGCGCGCTCGGCAAAAAACTCGGTGACCCGGGAGAAGGCGTCGCCACCGGACCGGCCGGCGTGTTCTTGCGGCGCCGGAAACGCGGTGGGGCGCTCTCGCGGAGGCTCCTGCAGATCGATCTTCTGGTAGATCTCGAGCAGCGGGACCTCCTGGTCGGGCGGATGCAGCCGCAGGAACGGCCGGGCCAGATTGCGGCGCATGGCCGTCCGTGGGTAGAGGCGGGCGAAGAGGCGGGCGTAGTCCTTCATGGTGCGCCGGAGCTCGGATCGGATGCCAGCGGGCAGATGGACCTCGAGCCCGGAGGCGGCATCGATCCGAAAGAGCTCTTCGGTGGCGATCTCCCGCACGTGGGGTAGGGCCTCGAACCGGCGGGAGAGCTCGTCCATGCGAGCCACACGGTCGGCGGCGGGTGCCGTCGCCAGGGCTTCGACCCCCGCATCGACCGCGGCCACCTCCTCCAGCCAATCGGGACGAGCCCTCGATGCGGACACCGTCTCGGCGATGAAGGCCAGGGGCCGCCGGACCGTGTAGGGAATCTCGATCTCCCGACTCATCAAGCCGGCGCTGGCGAGGCGGCCGAAGAAGGGGGCCAGGGCCTCCGGGGTGGCGCCGGTGGCCACGGCCACGGCGTCGAGCAGCTGCGGAACCGACCGGGGCTCCTCGGCCAGGAGGCGAAGAAAGATCTCGGCCACGGGCTGCGGCTTCATGCGGCGAAAGACCTCGTCGTTGCTGTCGAGCCCGAGAGAAGCGGGGCTCCAGAACGTCCAGCCTTCCTCATCCACGGTCAGGGTG
>CAZMEL010000068.1:0-29027 GCA_964565225.1 uncultured Thermoanaerobaculia bacterium
CGGTTACCAGGGGCTCGACCACGACGAGCTGGTCGAGACCTTCGAGACCTGCAACCGGATCGTCCGCGAGGTGGGCGCGGCCAAAGAAGCCGAGGTGCTCGACCTCGCCGCCGACCTGAGCGGCCGCTCCGAGCTCTTCGACGACCACATCCACACCAGTCGCGAGGGCAGCGCAGCCCTGGCCGCGGCGGTGGCGGAGTTCCTGGAGCCTCGCTTGGGGGAGATCTGTGGAGGCGAGACCGAACGAGCGAACCTCACCCGGGATCCGTAGGAAGGCCGAGGCCGGGAGGAGGATGCAGACTCAGCGCCCGAGCCAGGCGGAGAGGTCGCGACCGATCTGCTCTTCCAGGCGACGAATGCCGGGGGCGAGCTCCTCGCGGAGGCGAGGGACCAGATCCGCCGGTAGAGGCTCGGGCTCGACCCGGCGAGCGTTGACTCGCCGCAGGGTGCTCATCACGACTCGGCCGGCCCGGCGCCGAAACCCCGGCACCGGCAACAGGCGGCGAGCCATTCGGCGGACCTTGCCCTCGTACCGGCGGTGAAGGCTCCGCAGGGCGGGGAATCGTACCTCTTTGCGCGGATTGACCTTGCGAGCCGGAGCGACCGGAACAGGCTCCACGCCGAGAAACCGGTGGATCGCCGCCATGGCCTCCGCGGGCTCGGCAACGAAATCCTCGAAGAGGGTCACGTGGACCCGCTCCGGCCCGAAGACTTCGAGATACCGCTCGATCTGCTCGGCGTAGTCGAAGACCCGGCGATAGCAGAGACACTCCGGACCCACCCACGAGCTCTCGGGTCGCCTGCCGCCCCGAGAGCGGGCCTCTTCGGCTTCCAGCGCCTCGGCCAGGGAGAGCAGGGGCTCGTCGCCGTTGTAGAGATATTGGGCGTGGAGCGATGCCATCGCCTGCACCGGATCCCGCAGCATCACGAGAATCTGGGCCGAACCGCAAGCCTCGTGGATCGCCCGCGCCGAGCGCCGGGAGTAGAGGTACCAGACCGATACCTCCCCCGCTCGCTGCTCGGGCCTCGCCCGCTCGAAGAGCCCGAGGTACTCCTCCGCGGTCGGATGGTGACGAATCGGGACGTCGGTGCAAAAGAAATGGGGCTCTTTCGGCTCGGCGACGAAGAGATCCGGATGCTGCCGGAGAAGAGAATACAGGGCCGTGGTGCCACATTTCGGGGCGCCCACGGCAAGAAAGTCGGGCCAGCGCTCTACCGTTGCCACCGGACGCGTGGCGACCCTGCCCGGCGGGCCGCCGGCCCCACGCTCGACGCCGGCTCGTCCGGCGTGGTCTCGCGGGTATCGCGACCGATCCCCAGGTGGCGCAACATCACTACCACCAGGAATTCCACGGCCACGAGCAAGACGCCGAGGTTGGGATTGCGCTGTACCGCAACCAGCAGGCTGGCGAAACAGGAGACCATCACCAGGGCATAGATCCCGGTAATGATCCGGCGCCGGCTGGCGCCCTGGTGCAGGAGCACGTGGTGCAGGTGGCGCTGGTCGGCGCGGAACATCTGCAGGAAGCGGGAGGCGAGGCCCGAGGAGTCGGGATTGAGAAACCGCAGACGCATCACCAGGAGAGCGTCGATCACGGGTACGCCGAGGGCCAGGATCGGCACCAGGATCGCCACCGCCACCGGTGCCTTGAGCGAGGAGTGCACACTGATCGTGGCGAGCAGGAAACCGAGGGTCAGGGCGCCGGAGTCGCCCATGAAAATGCGGGCCGGCGCCCAGTTGAAGCGCAGGAAACCGAGACAGGCGCCGACGATGGCAGCGATCCACACCACGGGCAGAATCCGCCCCTGCATCAGCGCGACCACCAGGAAGCTCGAGGCGACGATCGCCACCACTCCCCCGGCCAGACCGTCGAGCCCGTCGATGAAGTTGATCGCGTTCGTCACCCCCACGATCCAGAGAATCGTGCCCACTTCCTGCAGGGCCCCGAGCTCGACGCTGCCGATGAACGGCAGGCGGATGGCCTCGAAGACCCAGCCCACCTTCACGACCAGCCAGGCGGCCGCGAATTGCGCCAGGAATTTGTGGATCACCGAAACACCGACCAGGTCGTCCACCAGGCCGACGAGAAACACCAGCACCGTGGCGAATCCGATCGACAGGATCTCCCCCCGGCCCACCTCGAGCAGCCGGTCCGACCAGCTCACCAGGAGCACGAAACCGGCTCCGAAACAGAAGCCCAGCACAATCGCCACCCCACCCATCCTCGGCGTCGGCCGAAGCTGTCGGCGGCGTTCGCCGGGATAGTCCATGGCGCCGATCCGAGTCGCTGTCTGGGCGATCAGCGGCATGAGCAGAGAGGTGACCAGGGCGGCCAGGCAGGCGGCCAGTCCTGCGGATGTGAGGAGGTTGCTCATCGAAGTTCCTCGGTCCCGATCCGGAAAACCATTCGACCGTCGAGAGGCATTGGGCCCTGGACGCGAAAGACGAGTGGGAGACGCCGATTCTCGCGCCTATTCTGACCCAACCCCATATCCCTGGCAAACCCGCTCGTCCGCCGGATCCGCCGTACGATCCGTCGCCAGCAGGCGGCGCGGGCCCGCGGCGAGCCACTCTCGTGTACGGGCGATCCCGAATCGACGCTCCAGCTCCTGGCGAGCCGGAAGGAGCGTGGGGGGGCGATGCTCGGGACCGTGACCATCCGAGGCCACGACGTGCACCAGCTCCCGGCGGAAGAGCCGCCGCAACGCCCGACCGCGCCGCCAGCGCCGCATTCCGGCAACGGTCGCGGCGTTCACCTGCACCAAACAGCCCTCCGCCACCAGGGTCTCGATACGACCAGGCGCCTCGGCCAGGGCCGGATACCGTTCCACGTGCGCCAGGAGGGGGCGGTAGTGGCTGGCCAGGGTCCGTCGCACCGCCTCGTCGATCGCGGCCGGAGGCAGGAACGAAGGGGGCTCGATCAGCACGACGTCGGAGTCGCCCAGGGTCGGAGCCTCGTGCCGCTCGAGCGTCGCCAGGAGCTCCGGGCCGAGGTGACACTCCGCACCGAGATGGAGACAGAGCTCGCCGAGAAACGCCGCCTCCGGGCGATCCCGAAAACGCGTTCCCAGGGCCTCCAGCGTTTGATGGAAACTCTCTTCGAGTCTCGACCGCTCGAGGGGAAACACGGGATGGAAGAGATGCGGCGTGGCCACCAGCTCCCGAGTGCCGTCGCGATGGGCGATCCGCAACATCTCCACGGTTTCGTCGAGATCCGCAGGGCCGTCGTCGAGACCGGGCAGGAAATGGCAGTGGAGGTCGGTCCAGCCGGTGTCGAGGCTCACGAATCTCCCGGTTCCGAGCCGGTCAATCCCCGCGCCTTCTCGGCCTCGCGCAAGGCCTCCACCAGCTGCCGAAACTCTCTGGAAGCGTCGGCCCTGGGCCGGACGGGCGCCGGCACCAGAACCGGCCCCGCCTCCTCGCGGGCCTGCGATCTCGGCTGCGAGGTCGGCTCGATCTCGACCCGACGCAGGAATCGTCGCTCACAGGTACGGCAGCGGAAGGGAAAACACGAGAGCCGGGCGAAGACGTGCTGCTCCCAGAAGCCACTCGGGGCGACCCGGAGCACCTGGCTCGAGCGCCGACACACGGGGCAGGGTCTGGTGCTGGCTCGTTGTTGCTTCACGGTGGAGTGTGGAGGCGAAGAGAGACGTCGTCGATCCAGAGCGTACCCGACAACGACTCCGAAGCCGAGGGAAATCGAAGCCCCAGCCGGATCCAGGCACGATCGACTCCTTCGGGCACCCGAACCCGGAGAGACTGCCCCACCCATTCGTCCCCGAAGCCGGCCGGACGAACGGTGCCTCCCACACCTGCCTCTTCCGCCAGCGGCTGCCGGTCCTTGCCGCTCACGGCCTGGAGAAAGGCGATGTCGGAATCCAGACCTTCGCTCCGCAGGTGGTACCGAAGCTCGTAGAGGCTGCC
Organism: uncultured Thermoanaerobaculia bacterium; assembly: GCA_964565225.1. Lineage (GTDB taxonomy): Bacteria > Acidobacteriota > Thermoanaerobaculia > Multivoradales > J023 > CAZMEL01. The sequence continues at coordinate 3,926 of CAZMEL010000068.1, forward strand.
CGGTTGCACCACCACGAGCTGCCGCAGGCGCCGGAAATCCTGCTTTCCGGTCCGGGCTAGCTCGATCCGCAGGGCCGCGCTCCCGCCCCGGCCTTCGCCAGGAGCCCAGATCCATTCCATGGACGGGGAACGAGACGTCTGCCAGCCCAGCAGGGCTTCACTCGGCTCGCGCTCGAAGTCGCCGTTCCAGACTCGTTCCACCTCGTCGAGGGAGTCCCCCTGGAGCTCGTACCAGCGCCGCCGAGCCTCTTCGCTTCGTCCCCTTGCGAGGAAATGCTCGATCAAGAAGCCGGCCTCCTCCACCGTCGGCCGGTCTTGCTCCAGCCAGCGGCTCCACATCCCTTCGATCCACGGCTCCGCGCCGGCCGGCTCCAGGAGCAGCAGCAGACGCAGCAGGACCGCCCGGCTGGCGCCGTCCTGCGGCCACCAGGCGACCACCTCGTCCAGCGGCAGTCCCGAACGCAGGAGGAGCTCGCCGATCGACTCCAGCCGGTCGGGGTCGGCCGCCGCGGCCTGGCCGAGCAGGGGCAGGGCCTGTTCCGGACGACCCCGGCGCAGAAAGTAGGCGGCTACCCGCTGCTCGGCCTGCGGGTTGTGCGGATCGAGGGCGAGCCCGGCGAGCCACGCCGCGGTCGCCTCCGCCTCCCGGCCGACCCCTTCATAGAAAGCTCCGAGCTCGTAGCGGTAGCGCCAGGAAAGGGGATTCAGCTCGACCGCGCGCCGCAGGTGCTCGTGCGCGCGCTGGAGATCTCGATGCTCGAGATCGTCCCGAAGCTCCTTTCCGAGCCGAAAGTGGAGAGACGGCGCCCAGGGGTCGATCACCACGGCGCGTTCCAGAGAGGGCACGGAATCATCGGCCCGCACCTGCTCGAGGGCCCACCAGCGCTCACCCACCTTCGTGGCCGCCACGACCACCGCCAGGCCGAGGACGATCCGCAAGCCCGTTTCCAGCCGGAGAGCACGAGGAGTAGCCCGGGCCCGGTGCTTCCGAGAGAGCTCGACGGCCCGAGCCAACCCGAGAATCCAGGCGAAGAGCAGCAGGTGGCTCGGGATCTGCAGGCTGAAATCCACCAGGCCGTGCAGCAAGAACGTGGAGAGGGCGGCGGCCGCGCCCCACTGCAGCCAGCGATCCGGCCCGGGGAGCTCGGAATCGGAAAACTGTCTCCACGATCGCACCAGGCGCCAGGCCAAGAGCCCCACCACCAGGGCCGCCAGAGGCACTCCCCAATCGGCGGCCGTCTCCAGAAAATCGTTGTGGGCATGGCGAAATCGTTTGTGGGTATCGAAACGGTGGTAAGGACGGAAGGCCCAGGCGAAGAGACCGGGGCCCGAGCCGGTCCACGGCGAGTCGGCGACGAGCTCCAAGGTGCCCCGGTACAGCTCGATCCGCCGCTCCAGCCCCAGCACCTCTTCCTCCGAGAGGATCGGCCCGGCGAGAGCCAGGAACAGGGAAGCGACCACAAGGGCGGCGGCGGCCATCACGTACCATCGTCTCCCTTGGCGCTCGGGCTCCCTTCTCTCCCGGCGCTCGCGGCGCCGGGTGCTCCAGGAACAGAGGGCGAATCCGGCCCCCAGGAGCGCCGTGATCGCCAGCCCCGCCCGCGAGCCCGTGAGGAGCACGGCCAGCACCATCCAGCCAGCAGCGAAGGTACGGCCGAGCCGTTCCAAGCTCTCGCCCCAGCGGTCGCGCCGGGCGCCCAGGGCAGGTAGGTATCGGCTCCCGGCGTCCAGGCCCAGGCCCAGGGCCAGGCAGGCGTTGAGCCAGCTGGCGAGGTGATTGGGATTGAGCAGGCTGCCGCGTGCCGCCGGCAGTTGCTCGGCAGCCTCCCCGAAGGTCCGCAGGACACCGGCAATGCCCCAGGTGGCTTCGACGATGCCGGTGGCGACCAGCCCCCAGGCCACCCGGCGAGTACCTCCCGAGGCTCGAAGGGAAGCGCTCACCAGCAGCAGGGCGAGGAACCCCAGGGCCGGGCGCAGGTACCCTCGGGCCTCGAAGGTCGGAAGGAAGGTGATCTGCAAACAGAGGACCGTAACCACGAGGCCCGACGCCAGGCCGTCGATCCTCGGCAGCAGGCCCCGGGGGAGAAGGGCCGTGGCCACCGCCAGGGCGGCGGCGGAGATCAGGAAGGTCGCGTAGAGGTCTTCACTGGCGGTGGCCCCGAAGCGCAGGAGCGCCCAGAGACCTGCCGCAGCCAGGAGCCCCAGGCAGAGCTGGCCTCGCCGCCACCCGGACCGGAAACGCTCAGGCGCTACGGCGAACCCGAGCCTCTCGGGAACCGCCATATCCCGACCGGTCATAGGAACGGTAGTAGCTGTGGTAGTAACCGTAGGCCGACTTGCGCACGTCCACTGCATTGACCAGCACACCGAGAATCGTGCCGCCGATCCGCAGCAGGCGATCACTGGCCTTGCGCACCAGCTCCTTCGGCGTCTTGCCGGCACGGACCACGAGCAGCAGGCCGTCGACCTCGGTCGAGAGCACCAGGGCGTCGGTGATCTCGAGGCACGGCGGGCTGTCGACGATGATGTGGTCGAAATACTCGGTCAGCATCTCGAGCCCCGCCCGCATGCGCTCCGAGCCCACCAGCTCCGCGGGATTGGGAGGGGGCGGCCCGGCGGGCACGATAAAGAGATTGGAGAAACCGGTTTCCTGCACCAGCGACGAGAGATCCGAATGACCGGTCAGGAAAGTGCTCATGCCGTCGCGCGAGGAGACCCCGAAGAGCCTCGCCATGGTGGGTTTGCGCATGTCGAGGTCGAGGATCAGAGTCCGCGCCCCGGTCTGCGCCAGCACGATGGCGGTATTGGCCACCGTGGTGCTCTTGCCCTCGCCGGGCAGGGCCGAGGTCACGAGTATGGTCTGTGGCGGCTTGCCCGAGTGGGAGAGCAGGATCGAGGTCCGCAGCGATCGGTAGGCTTCCCAGGCCGGATCCTGGAAGGCACGGGCCCCCTGGTACGGAATCAGGCCGGACTCGGACGCCTGATCTTCCTCGCTCTTCCGCTCCTCCACCAGCTCCTCGAGCACCGGAATCAGGCCCAGGGCCGGAAGACCGAGGGTCTGGGCGACCTCCTCGGTCGAGGCGAAGGTATCGTCGAAGGCTTCGGCCAGGAGCGAGGCGCCGACCCCGAGAAAGAGCCCGAGCACCAGGGCCACCACCAGGGCGAGCGAACGGTTGGGATAGGCCGGATGCCGGGGCACGCCGGCCCGATCGGCGAGGTGGAGATTGCTCCAGTTGAGGCCGGCGGAGACCCCCGCTTCCTTCAGCCGCTGGAGCAGGCTCTCGTAGAGATCCTTGTTGGTCTCCACCTCGCGCTGCAGGATGCGGTACTGGATCGAGTCCCTGTTCAGCCGGTCGACCACGGCGCGTTGCTCCTCCACCGCCGCGCCGAGGCGCTGATGCCGGTCGACCGCCACCCGGTAGGCTTCCCGGGCCTGGCGTAGGGCTCCCCGCTTCTCCGCCCGCAGCTGCCCTTCGAGCTCCGCGATCTCCCGCTCCGCCTGCTGCACCGCGGGCCAGCCCGGGCCGTGCCGGCTGGCCAGCCCCGCCAGCCGCCGACGCTGCTCGGAGAGCTCGCCTTCGAGTCGCACGATGGTGGGGCTGCGCAGGCCCTGGGGAAAGGAATCGATGGTGGCGCGGGCGACCTCCTGGTAGCGGGCTTCGAGCTCGATCAGCTCGCCCTCCACCCGGGTGAGCTCGTCGATCAGGTCGGCGAGCTTGCCGGCGTTGAGGGTTTCTCGCTCGTTGAGATTGACGATGTCGTTCTCGCGCGCGTAGCGGATCAGCTTCTCCTCGGACTCCTCCACCGTCTCTTCCAGATCTTCGAGCTGCTTGCTGAGAAACTCGGTGACCCGATTCGTCGCCTGGTAGTGGGTCTCGAGGTTCTGCTCGATGAATTCCTCCACCACCCGATTGGCGACCTCGGACGCCAGGTGAGGATCGGGGCTCGTGAAGCTGACCTGGATGAGCCGGGTGTTGCGCCACACCTCGACCCCGAGGTGGCGCAGGAAACGGTCGACCCAGACCCCGTCGTCGATCTCGCCCCCGGCTCCGGGCGACCACAGTCGGCGAACGAACCGCGTGACCTGGCGAAAGCGGTCGATGAAGAAGCCGGCGCTGGTGGGTTCGGTGAAGCTGGGATTCTCGGTGAGATCGAGAGCCTCGATGAGGCGCAGGGCGAGAGTACGGCTCTGGAGCTTGCGCGCCTGGGTCGAGAGGTACTCTTCCTGGATCTTGGCCCCGGCCAGGGACTCGGCTCCGATCTCACGGGGCAAGATCGCCTGCCCCTCGGGATCGATCTGCAGGGTGGCCGAGGCGCGGTAGAGAGGTGTGGTGGTGAGCACCTGCAGCAGGGCCACGAAGACCACGCCGAGGGTCACGCCGAGGATCAACCGTCGGCGACCGAGAAGGAAGTGGAGGTAGCGCCGCAAGGGCAGGCCGCCCTGCTCGCGATCCTGCTCGAGCTGATCGAGGAGACGCGCCGTCTCGGACCGACTCGCCGCCAGGGCGGCCGGGTGGGCTCCGACACCGGGTACCGGCATCAGGCCGGCGGGGTCACCGTTCGGCTCCGCACCGGGGCGATCGGATGGCTGAGAGTCCAATCTGGCTTCCTCTTCGCTTCGAACCGAGAGCTCTCGGGCGCTGCGGAGCAGCGACGTCTGGAACCGAAATCTCTATCGGCAACGAGAAGTCAGGCTACCACAGGTGTGCTGGGTCGCTCCCGGGTCTTCGGGCCCGGCGCCACTGCCGGCCGAGCCAGGGACGCAGCCGGGTCCACAGGTGGCTCAGCGGCGCGGGCACGAAGCGCCGAGGGAAACGGTCGGAGTCGGCAGGAATCGCCAGGATGTCGAAGAAACGGTCGGCGGCTCGTACTCTTGCCAGGCGACCGAGGAGGTAGGTATCGCGCGGGATGTTGCGCCGGCCGAGATTGCGAAAAAAGCAATATCCCAGGTCTCGGAGGGATCTCTCGATCGCTTCCGGACCGAGGCCTCGCCGGGCCAGGTGACGCGGATGCACCTCGAGGTGGAGCAGGGGGCGGCAAGTCTCGAGCAGCTCCCTCGCCCCGGCCAGGACATCGGGCTCCATGCCTTCCACGTCGATCTTCAGCAGGTGGACCGGAGCCCCGGCTCTTTCCTCTCGCCACCAGGTGTCGAGCGAGACGGTCCGGAGACCTTCCCCTTCCGATCCTGATTCGAACCAGGTCTCGGCGCTGTTGCCCGGGGCCGATCGCGGAACGAAACGGCCGCCCCCCTTCCCCACCAGGAGACGATGGGCAAGAGCCTGCCCGGGCCCCGAGTTGTGCTCGAGGTTGCGCTGCAGGAGCCGGAAATGTCGCTCGACACTCTCGAAGGCATCGAGGCGCCCGTCCGGGATCCACCGCAAGAGCGGGACGGCGAAAGCACCGATGTGGGCGCCGACATCGAGCACGTGGTCGCCGGCGCGCAGGTGGGCACGGAGCATGGCCAGCTCGCCGCGCTGGTGGGCTCCGAAACGTTCGAGGCGCCGGGTGATCGGATCGTCGGCGAAAGACTCGATCTCGCCGAAGGGGGTCGGAATCCGCCGCAGGCCCGGCGCCACTTCCTCGCGCCGGGGCTCATCCCCGGGCAAAGAGTCCCTCGGATCCGGCGGCCGCCAGCAGGCGAGAATAGAGGCGGTCGTAGAGGCGGTGGCCCGCGCTCCCGAAGGCTTCGAAATATCCGGTGTACCACTGGCAGAGGGCGACACCGGCAGCGAGAGAGCGCCGGACGTCCTCGGCGGTCTCGATCCCGCCGGTCCGCAAGACGTGGAACTCCCGCGAGTCGTTCGCGCGGCGCACGGCGTCCACCGCGCGGCGGGCCAGGTCGAGGGAGACCTCCTTCAGCGGCCGGCCGCTCACACCGCCCCGGAAACGCTGCACGAAGGTGTCGTAGAGAGGTCGCTCGGCGGCCGCGATCCGTTCTCGGCACCGCGGGTAATCGATGGAGGTATTGCCGAAGTTGATGCCGTCGAAGCCGAGCTCGAGCAGGGTCTTCACCAGGGGCTCCACGACCTCCGGGTCGGTGTCGTTGGAGAACTTGACGATCACCGGCACGGGGCGATCGCGGTGCACGAGAAAGCCATCGGCCACGGTTTCCAGACGCTGGCGCAGAGAGTCGACCCCTCGGGCCTCTTCCCCGGTGTTGGGGCAGCTCTCGTTGAGCTCCAGGAAGTCGATCCCGGCGTCGGCATAGGCCCGGAGCCCGTCGACCAGCTCGGCCAGCTTCTGCCCTTCGCCCAGGCCGGTGTCGGGATCGGCGGCGAGGCTGGCACCGAGGGGAAACCCCTCGACTCGGGGCCGCTCGGCCAGGCGACGAGCCACCGCACGGTGCCCGGGGTTGGGTAGACCGAGAAAGTTCGACGCCGCCCCGCTGCGGGGATAGGGCACGAAGGGCAGGCCGACTCCACATTCCCGGTTACCCCTCCGCACCCGGTGGGTGGTGGTTCCCGCGAGAAAGGCGCCGGCCCCCTGGCAACACACGACCTCGGCTCCTTCGCCGTTCTTGAACATCCCCGCAGCGTTGAAAAGAGGGGTGCGAAACGGCAACCCCCAGAGAGTCCTGGAGAGCTCCGCCGGCACCGGGACCGGCCGTGGAGGAAGCCGGCTGAAGACCGGGAGGAACCGGGAGCGAGCTTTCGAATAGAGACGGATAGCGAGGCCGGGCGACCAGCGGGTCACCAGGGGCCGCACCCACTGGTCGCCGGTGGCCAGGATCTCCAGAGGCTTCACGGCAGCTCGATCTTGCGGTTGTCGGGCACCCGAGCGGGCCGGAAGAAGATCATCGTATGGCCGATCTTGCCCACCGCCTCGCAGTCCAGCCGAGCGGAGATCTCGGAGCGAAACGCTTCCTTCTCGTCCTTGTGGTCCTGGAACTTCACCTTGATCAGCTCGTGGCTCTCCAGGGCCTCGTCGAGACTGGCGATCAGGCTCTCGCTCAGCCCCGCACGACCGATGTGCACCACCGGTTTGAGCCCATGGGCCAGGCCGCGGAGATATTTGCGCTGGGCTCCGGTCAACTGGTCTCTCTGCTCGCCGGTCATCCTTCGTTCCTCTATCTGGCAAAGGAGATCGCGATCGAGCTCGGGATCTCTCGGGGAGTCGTTTCGGCTTCACGAGCCAGCGGCTCGAGCCGGGCGTGGGAGAGGCTGACAAGGAGCCCTTCGGCCCCCCGCCAACATTCTACTCTGTCGCAGACCCCTTCAGCAGGCCGGGAGCTCGGCCGCGGGATCGCACGAAACAGATGGTCTTGCCCCGGCCCGGCTCTCTCCCACCTGCTCGTTGTGACTTCTGAACCCGGGATCGAGAAGGGAGATCTGCCACCAAGGGTTCAAAATTCCCTGCTCCTGTTTCCCCCTTCCAGGCGAGCGATGGTCGGCAAACCATGGACACGGGCATGACACCGACCCGTCGCCATTCTGGCCCAGGTATTGCATAATCACTTTCTGTTCGTTGCAGTTACGCGTCGGTCAGTATTTTTGTGCCCGGCGCAGGCCCGAATGGACCCGAACGACGGTCCGACCCCTTCGAGACGTGGCCTTCAGTGTCACCTGAAGAGGACAGTCAGAAAGAAATGATGTCGGGAGCCCTCGCCCGCTAGCTACGAAGCTCCGACTCCCGACCAGGAAAGGAACACCAAAATGTTTCGAACGATGAGATATCTGCTCATTTCGGCTCTCTGCCTGGGCATGGCCCAGGCTTCCCTCGCTCGATGCGGCGACGTGATCTACCGCGTCACCCAGGGCGACGAAACCCGCTCCTACTCCGGCGACGAGGCCCTGGTGCTCGACGCAGGACAGCCCGGCAACATCCGGCTCTACTACCGCTCGAACGGCCAGACTCCGCACACCCTGGCCGGCAAATGGGGCAACCCCGGTGAGTTCGGCTACCGCAAGATCGACCCGATCACGGTACGCCGGGTGATCAAGATGGATCCCCAGAACGAAGGTGGCCTGGAGCGCGGCAACGTGCGTTTCACCGCCGGATCGCCGGGTCAGACCCAGATCGGCTACCAGATCACCGGAGCCAACAAGCCCGAGGTCTTCAACAAAGTGCCCGAGCAGTGCCGCACCGGCATGGTGACCGTGGTGGTCCAGAGCCGCGACCGGGCCGGGCGTCCGGCGACTCCCGGTCAAGGTGACCAGGGACACGACGAAATCGTCATCGGCGGCCGCTACGAGACCGACTTCGGTGTGATGGTCCTGAACCAGAACGGCGACCGGGTCTCGGGCACCGTGGAGCACAAGAACGGACGCCTGAGCGGCGACCTGCGCGGCAACATGCTGCGGGGCTTCTGGGCGCAGGAGCCCTCGTACCTCAAGCCCGACGATGCCGGTGATTTCGAGTTCACTTTCGCCGCCGACGGACGTTCGTTCCAGGGCGTCTGGCGCTACGGCACCGAAGGCCCCTGGAAGAACTGGAACGGCAAGCGTCTGCGCTGAGCCGAAGACCAGCTCTTCCCTCGACCCCGTCCGAGGCTCTCCCCCGGGCGGGGCCGTCCCACAAAACGCCCGCCCGTCCCTTTCAGCCCGACAATGGTCCCGCCCGCTGGTGTACCCGCTGCGATCCGGATACCATCCGCTCGAGGTATCGAACAGCCGTATGCGCAGAGAATCAAATTCCAGTCCTCGTCTTGCCCCCGGTTCCCTGGGCATTCTGGCCCTGGCCCTGCTGGTCCAGGGATGTGACGCCCCGCCACCGGAGCTCCCCACCGTCCCCCCACCCACCCAGGCCCTGCGGCCCGCTGGCGAGCGCGGGGTGGTGCCGGCCGAGAGCCGGATCACCGACTACCAGATCGAGGCTCGGCTCGACGCCGAGGCCCACCGGGTCCGTGGCTCTGCCCGGGTCAGCTGGCGAAACACGACCCAGCACACGGTCGACACGGTACCCTTTCATCTCTACATGAACGGATTTCGGGCGGAAGATACCGCCTGGATGCGCACCTCTGCGGGCCGGCATCGCAGCAGCGAGCAGGAAGAGGAAGGCGCCTGGGGATATATCGACATCGGCGAGGTCCGCCGAGTGTCTCCGGGGCCGCTCCTGGTGGAAGACGAAGCCGAGAGCCCGGCGACGAGCCACGAGGTCTTGCCCTGGAGGGAGGATCCCGACCCCTCCACCATGACCGTCACCCTCGACCAGCCCGTGGGGCCCGGCGAAACCCTGACCCTCGAGCTCGACTTCGAGACCCAGCTGCCGAAGGTCGTGGCTCGCACCGGGTACTCCGACGATTTCCACGCCGTCGCCCAGTGGTACCCGAAGATCGGAGTCCTCGAGGCCGACGGCAAATGGCAGGCCCACACCTACACCGTCAACGACGAGTACTTCGCGGATTTCGGCCACTACACCGTGGAGATCGACGTACCGGAAGACATGGTGGTCGGCGCCTCCGGCATCCCGGTGTCGGAAACAGTGGCCGAGGGCCGCAAGACCCTCGTCTACCAGGCCGATATGGTGCACGACTTCGCCTGGATGGCGGACCCCGACTTCGTGGAGCACTCGGTGCTCTACGACGGTGTCTACATCCGGCAGCTGATCCAGCCCGAGCACGTCGCCGATGCCGACCTCCACATGGCGGCACAGATCGCCGCTCTCGACAGCTACCAGAAGCGCTTCGGACCCTACCCCTGGTCGACGATCACCATCGTGCACGCACCCGAAGGAGGAGAAGGCGCGGGGGGCATGGAGTATCCGACCCTCTACACCACGAGCGACACCGTGGAAATGGCGCCCTGGGTCCGGAAGCACCTCTTCGACGAGCGGGTCAGCGGTGTGTTCACCACCGTGCACGAGTTCGGGCACCAATACTTCCAGGGTCTCTTCGCCTCCCGCGAGCACCTCGAGCCCTGGCTCGACGAAGGCATGAACTCCTTCTCCAACCAGCTGGCCTTCCTCGACCGGTACGGCGAGAACCCCTGGGCCGCACGCCTGCTCTCCAACGAGCTGACCTTTCGCGACGGCCTGCGCGCCACGATGCGCGCCGTCGGAACCCTCGATCCGGTGGCGCAGCCGGCCAGCGCCTTCCACGGTCGGGTCGGCTCGTATTTTCTGGTGTACTCCAAGACCTCCGCCATCATGATGACCCTGCGCAATGTCGTGGGTCCCGAGGAATTCGACCGTGCGCTCGCCGTCTACGCAGAACAGGCGCGGTTCCGCCAGCCCACCGGCAAACAGCTCTTCGCCACCTTGACCATGGAGCTCGGAGGCACTCGCAACCTGGCACCCGAGGGGGCTCCACCCTCGGAAATCGATATCGCCGAATTCCTCGACCAGGCCTTCCACAGCACCTTGCCGGTCGATTTTGCGGTGCGTCGCGTGAGCAACGTGCGACGCCAGGGAACCGCCGGCTGGCGACGCGACGAAAACGGCGAGCTGGTGGGCGGAGAGCCTCCCGACCTCGAAACGGAGGTCGAAGACCTGCCCGACGACCAGATCACGGGAGTGGTGGTGGTCCAGCGGCCCGGAGCCTTCGTGATGCCGGTCGATCTGCTGGTCGAGTTCGAGGACGGTAGCGAGGAACGTCGCGTCTGGAACGGCCGTGCATCGACCCAGGTCTACGAGTGGCCCGGACGCCGGGTCCGGCGAGCGCGCCTCGACCCCGACAACAAGATCTATCTCGAGTGGAAGCGTCTCAACAACACGGCCTGGGCCCGCGACCTCGACGAAGACGACGGCTTCAGCCGCCCCTTCGGTCACCTGATCGAAGGGCTCGGCCTCGGGCTCCTGGGAGCGGCGGGACCATGATCAGTTCCTTCCTCGGAGGCTTTCGCCGCGTCCTCTCGGCTCCCGGCTGGGTGCTCGCCATCGCTGCCGCCAACCTGCTCCTCGCCTGGTGTCTCGGCGCAACGACCCGGGCCGCCTTCGACTCCGTCACCGGCCGCTGGTCCGTGGTGGAGGGAGAGATCGTCTACGGTCTGATGGAGATCCTGCCCGAGCAGAGTGGCCTGTTGCTGGTGATCCGTCAGAGCCTGGCCGGTACCACGGTGCTGGGTTTTCTCTTCTGGACCCTGCTGGCCGGCGGTGTGCTCTACCGGCTCAAAGAAGAAGCCCCGATCTCTCGGGTTCTGAGCCGAGCGGTACGCTCCGTACCCACCGTGGCGGTGATCTCCTTCTGGCACCTGCTCCTGCGGCTGATCCTGGTCGCCGCGGCGGTGGGAATCGGAGTCGGGCTCGACAAGCTCGGCGCGGCCGCCTGGATCGCTCCCCTCCTCGGCGGGCTGATCTTCCTCTTCTCCACCTGCGCCCTCGATCTCGCCCGCGCCCACGGCGTGCTGCACGGCGCGCGCCGCTTTCATCCCGCCACCGCCCTGGGCGGATTCGCCGAGGCCCTGCGCCGGCCCGGTGTCCTGATCGCCTCGATGCTCCTGGGTCTGCTGCGCTGGTGCGCGGTGCTGGCGATCCTCTGGCTCTCGATCGATGGCCTCAGCGCCGGGCACGGCCCGTGGCCGGCCCGTGGGCTGTGGGTGGTGGCCCTGCTCTGCGGCCTCGCCCGCATGGGGGTTGCGGTCGAGGCAGGTCCGCCGCGCAGGCGGTGAGCTCCCTTCCGGCGGCGAGGATCAACCCGGCGAGGGTTCCTCGGCCGGCGGCGCCCACCGCACATCGTGCTCGCGGGCCACGCGATCCCAATAGTCGATGATCTGACGCACGTAGGTCCGCTTCTCACGGTAGGTGCCGTGGTAGAAGCTACGCTTGAAGCCGTGAGAGATCAGGTCGCGCAGCTCTTTCGGGGAGACTTCGAAGGCGTTGCAGGCCTGCAGGATCTCGCGCGATACCGAGGTCCGCGACACCAGGCGGTTGTCGGTGCACAACGTCACCGAGAGCTTGTCGCGCATCATTCGGCCGAACGGATGATCCTCGACCCGGCGCAGCTCCGGCATGGTCTGCAGATTCGACGTCACACATACCTCCAGGGTGATCCGCCGATCCGCCACGTATTCGGCGAGGCGTTGCACGTACCGCTCGGGATCGTCGGCATCCACCTTCTCGCTCGCATAGAGATGTGTGCCGTGGCCGATGCGGTCGGTGTTGAGCTTGGTGATCGCCTGGAAGATGCTCTCCGGGCCATAAGCCTCACCGGCATGGACCGTGGCCTTCATGAAATGCTGCTTGGCGAAATCGAAGGCCGTCTCGTGGTCCGAAGCCGGGTGCCCCGCCTCGGCTCCCGCGAGATCGAAGGCGACGATCGGCAACCCGAGCCGATCCCGCGCCTCGACCACCGAGCGCGCCAGCGACAACGACGCGACCCCGTAGACCTCCTTGGCCGGCCAGTGGTCGAGGGCCTCGAGCAGGTTCTTGAAGTACGGAGCGAATCCTCCGGTGAACATCCGCATGGCGCAGACCACGATCCCGTAGCGGAACGGCGGCTCCCCTCGCTCCCGGACCGCCGCGCTGGCCTCGTGCTCTCGCCGCACCCGGTCGAGCCCGCGATCCACCGCCGAGAGCACCTGCCCGATGTCCAACCCCGGACGCAGGTGGAGCTGTGGCGCAAACCGCACCTCGATATAACGCACTCCTTCGGCGAGATTGTCCTCACCGAGCTCGTAGGCCACCCGCTCCAGCGCCTCCTCGTCGCAGAGAACCGGCGAGGTGTAGGCAAAACCGTGCAAATAGTCGGGCAGGTCGCGGTACTGCTCTTTGAAGACCAGCTCGAGCAGCCCCTCCGGAGTCTGGGACGGCAACTGGACTCCACTCTCTCGAGCGAGCTCGATCAGGGTCGGCAGCCGCAGAGAGCCGTCGAGATGAAGATGGAGATCGGACTTGGGAAGCGCCTGGATGAAGGCTTCCGTAAAGTGAGACGTCGACATCGAAATCCTCCTTGAGCTGAGCGTAGGATGTCAGGATTCCGGGCCTCGGGCAACGGAACGCAAACCTCGATGAAGCCGAGCTTTTCAAAACTCAGCGGCTCGTGTTACGATCCTCTCGGTTCTGGCCCGAGGCCCCGAAGATGGGAACCCAAGAATTCCCTCCGGCGCTCCCCGAGACCCCGAAATGGGCAGACGCCAGAGCCAAACCGTCGGCCATGGGCCGACGAGCGATCCGGACCCCAACGAGTCAGATCCAGGATTCGGAACCCAAGCGAGTCGGACTCCCAAGCTAGTCTTTGATGGACACCAGAATTACTCGAGAGCTACTGGCCGTCTCCCTGACCCGGGAGGAGGCCCTCGCCGACTACCGCCTCGCCTATCGCAGCCGTCAGGCCAGCCTGATCGGCCGACGAGAGGTGCTCACCGGAAAAGCCAAGTTCGGCATCTTCGGAGATGGTAAGGAAGTCGCCCAGCTGGCGATGGCCAAGGCCTTCCAGCCGGGTGACATCCGTTCCGGTTACTACCGCGACCAGACCTTCATGCTCGCCGCCGGAATGGCGACGTTGGACGAAATCTTCGCCCAGCTCTACGCCAACACCGACCCCGAGCAGGAACCCGCGTCCGCCGGACGTCAGATGAATGCCCACTTCGCCACCCGGACTCTGGAAGAGAATGGGGAGTGGCGAAACCTGGCCCAGCTCCGGAGCTCCGCGGCCGACACCTCTCCCACCGCCTCGCAGATGCCTCGGCTGGTGGGTCTGGCCTACGCTTCCCGGCTCTACCGAGAGCTCGAAGAGCTTCGAGACTTCACCCAATTCTCCGCCAACGGGCGGGAAATCGCCTTCGGCACCATCGGCAACGCGAGCTGTGCCGAAGGAATGTTCTGGGAAGCCATCAACGCCGTGGGAGTCCTCGGTGCCCCGCTCCTGATGTCCATCTGGGACGACGAATACGGTATTTCCGTCCCCAACGAGCACCAGATCACCAAGGGCGATCTCTCCGCCGTCCTCAGCGGCTTCCAGCGCCAGGGCGAAGGTGAGCCGGGCTTCGACCTCTACACCGTCAAAGGCTGGGACTACCCCACCCTCTGCCAGGTCTACCAGCAGGTCGCGAGCGCGGTGCGTGAGCAGCACGTGCCCGCCATCGTGCACGTGGTCGAGCTCACCCAGCCCCAGGGGCACTCCACCTCCGGCAGCCACGAGCGCTACAAGTCGACCGAGCGCCTCGAATGGGAGAAAGAGCACGACTGCCTCCGCCGGATGCGGCAATGGATCCTCGCCAAGGGCTACGTCGAGCCGGACCCTCTCGAAGAGATGGAGCGCGAAGACCTCGAAGAGGTGCGGCAGGCCCAGAGACGCTCCTGGAAGGCCTTCTCCGATCCCATCCACGAAGAGGCGGAGACCGTTTCCCGCTGGATCCTACAGATGGCCGAGTCGGCGGAGCCGGAAACCCGCGAAGCGCTCCAGGAGATCGACCGAGGGCTCGCCCGCCGGACTCTCCCGCAGCGTCGGCAGATCATGGCCGCCGCCAAGGCGACATTGCTGGCATCCCGCCACCAAGATCTCCCGGGGCGTCCCGAGCTCGTCGCCTGGACCCGCGAGCAGACCGCGGTCAACGCCGAGCGCTTCGGCTCCCATCTCTACTGCACCGGTTCCCACAGCGCCCTCGAGGTGCCCGCAATCGCCCCGGAATACGACGCCGAGGCTCCCTCGCGCAACGGATTCGAGCTGGTGAACGCCGTCTTCGATGCCGCCTTCACCCGCGAGCCCCGGCTCGTCGCCTTCGGCGAAGATCTCGGCCGGCTCGGTGGTGTCAATCAGGGATTCACCGGCCTGCAGGAGAAGTACGGCGATCTCCGAGTCTCCGACACCGGCATCCGTGAGTGCACCATCCTCGGCCAGGCGATCGGCCTGGCGATGCGTGGCCTACGCCCGGTAGCCGAGATCCAATATCTCGATTACATCCTCTACGCCCTGCAGATCATTTCCGATGACCTGGCGACCTTGCACTACCGCACTCGCGGTGGACAGAAGGCGCCGGTGATCATTCGTACCCGAGGCCACCGCCTGGAAGGTGTGTGGCACAGCGGCTCGCCGATGGCGGGCATCCTCCACCTCGTGCGGGGGGTGTACCTTTGCGTGCCGCGCGACATGACACGTGCCGCGGGTTTCTACAACACCCTGCTGCGCAGCGACGACAGCGCCATCGTCGTCGAGGTTCTGAACGGTTACCGCACCAAGGAGAAGCTGCCGGCGAACATCGGCGAGCTCACCACTCCCCTGGGAGTACCAGAGATCCTGAGGCACGGCGAAGATGTCACCCTCGTGACCTACGGCGCCTGCTGCAAGATCGCCCTCGAAGCTGCCGAAAAGCTGGCGCAAGTGGGCATCGAGATCGAAGTCATCGATGTCCAGACCCTTCTGCCCTTCGATCGCCCCGGACTCATCGGGCAATCGCTCCGCCGCACCCATCGTATCGTCTTCCTCGACGAAGACGTGCCCGGCGGCGCCACCGCCTACATGATGCAGGAAGTGATCGAGCGGCAAGACGGGTACCACTGGCTCGACTCTCCACCGAGGACCCTCAGCGCCCGCCCCCACCGGCCGGCCTATGGGTCCGACGGCGACTATTGGTCGAAACCCAACGTCGAGCAGGTCTTCGAAACGGTTTATGAGTTGATGCACGAGGCGGAGCCGGATCGCTTTGCGATCTTCTTCTGATCGACCGACACGAGGTCAGGCGCCCACGCCGCACCTCCTCGGTCGGCTCCCCTCCTGATTCGGCGAAGATGACGCCCTTCGAGCGCCCGAGGCGCGATCTACCCAGGCAGCCCAGGTCTCCAGGCCAGGCATGCCCGATCCGGCCCCTCCTGGGCCCGGGCGTCGGCACCTCTCCGAACCGCATCATCATCTCCCCAACGCCTCTTGCCGGATGGTCTAGCGAGCCGATGTGGCGACCGAGCCCATCCAGAACACGGAGCCCTCTTGTCTACCAAAATGCTCATCAGTGCCCAGCGGGCACAGCAGTTGCGAGTCGCGATCGTCGAAGGCAATCTCTTGAAGGATTACCAGGTCGACATCACCGACCGTCGCCTGTGCCGCGGCAACATCTATCGTGGCGTGGTCGCCAACATCCAGCCTAGCCTCAACGCTGCGTTCATCGATATCGGCGAGGAGAAACACGGCTTCCTCCCGGTCTCCGACGTTCTTCCAGCCGCCTTTCATCAAGAGGCCGAAGAGGGAAAACGCAAGCGGATCGACCAGGTTCTCACCCGCGGCAAGACCATCCTCGTCCAGGTCACCAAAGACGGCATCGGTCAGAAGGGCCCGGCACTCACCACCAACGTCTCCCTCGCCGGCCGCTACCTGGTGCTCACTCCGTTCGACGAGGTCCGAGGGATCTCCCGCAAGGCCGAAGACGACGGGGCTCGCAAGAAGGTTCGCGACCGGCTCAAGAAGCTGAGCCTGCCCGACTCCTACGGTGTCATCGTCCGGACCAACGGTATCGATCAGAACCAGACCACCCTCAACCGTGACCTCAGCGCTCTCCTCCGCCTGTGGAAGAAGATTCGCACCGAGATCACACGCGGGCAGGGAGCGCGCCTGCTCTACAGCGACCAGGATCTCGTCGTCCAGGCCCTGCGCGACTACCTCGACTCGACCATCGAAGAGGTCATCGTCGACGGAGACACCATCTTCGAGCAGGCAGACCAGTACATGAAAGCGTTCATGCCGCGGTCGAAGACCCGGCTGATTCGTTACCAGGAACGTCTGCCCCTGTTCAGCCGCTACCGGCTCGAGACCCAGATCGATCGCATCACCGAGCGTTCCACACCACTGCCCGGTGGCGGCTCGATCGTGATCGACGCGACCGAAGCCCTCACCGCCATCGACGTCAACTCCGGCCGCGCCACCCACAACGAGAATCACGACGAGTCCATCTACAACATCAACGCCGAAGCCGCCCAGGAAGTCGCCCGCCAGCTTCGTCTGCGCGACATCGGTGGCTTGGTGGTCGTCGACTTCATCGACATGCGCCTGCGCAAACACCGGAACAAGCTCGAGAAGGTGATGCGCGACGCGATGAAAATCGACAAGGCGAGGTACTCCGTAGGACGCCTGTCCTCCAACGGCCTGATGGAGATCAACCGCCAGCGCATCAAACAGGCGCTCAAGCTCCGTACCCATCGCCCCTGCCCGACCTGCGAAGGTGTCGGTACCATCGCCAGCCCCGAGTTCGCCGCCCTGAGCATCCTCGGGCGGCTCGAGTCGAGGGTCGCCACCGGCCTGATCGACCGGGTGACCGTCGCCGTCCATCCCGAGCTCGCCGACACCCTGCAGAACGTTCATCGCCAGCGCCTGGCCGCGCTGGAGGCCGAGCTCGACATGAGGATCGAGATCATCTCCGCCCCCTCCTTCGATCGCATGGAAGAGCGGATCGACTGGCACCAGCGGGAAGGTGGAGCCGCCGCCGCGCCGATCCGCGCCGTCGCCGCCCTCAGCTCCTCCGACCTCGCCGTCCAGGGGCGGCGGCGTCCTTCGAGAAGAGCCGAAGACGTTGCGGAAGAAGAAGAATCGAGGCCGCGCAAGAAGCGTAGGCGCCGCCGTTCCAGCTCCCGGGACGACCGCCCCGTCGTCGAAGAAGCCGCCAGCAGCGAGACCACCGGCCAGGGAACCGACGAGCCCGTACGAGGTCCAGAGAGCGAAGAGGCAGAGAGCGCCCACCCGAACACCGAGGTCACCTCCAGCGACAACCAGGAGACCGAAACCGAACCGAGGAAACGCTCCCGGCGCCGCCGGAGCCGTCGCCGACGCAAAAAGCCCGCGACCGGCGAAGAAGCCGCCGCCGCACCCGACGGCTCCGACACCGAGCCAAACTCTGCCGACAGCAAGCGCAAACCCGCGGAAAAGACGGCACAACAGGGCCAGGACGACGATTCCCCGACCGGCAAACCGCGTCGGCGCCGCACACGCCGACGGCGCAAGGCAGCTTCCGGCGGCCCCGACAACAATGGCTTTCCTGACGACGACATCCAGCCACCCCTCGAAGAGCCCATGCCGGCCGCCACCTCCGCACCGCTCACCCTGCACGAAATCAGCTCCGACTCCGGATCCAAGCGCCGCGGACGCCGGAGAAAAACCTCCTCCGGAGGCAGCAACGGCAAAAAACCACTCCCGCCCGGAGCCTACGAAGACCAGCCGCCTCCCAACTACACCGAACCCATCGTAGAGCTCCGCCCACGCAAGATCGGCTACAACACCTCCGAAAAACTACGCTGGCAGTGGTGGGGCGGCGGAGCCGGCGGCAGCGAAGAAGGCAAACCCAAGACCGCCGAGAGTCGGCCACCAAACGACGAAGAATCTGCGACCCCCAGCAAAGAGAGCTGAGCCCAACCCACCGCTCCCCGCGGTGGGTTTACCCCCAGCCTCCCATGTATTACCATTAGCCGCCGCCGGCCCATCCACCGGCAGCCCCCATTCCGGGATCGTCTAATGGCAGGACGGCAGCCTTTGGAGCTGCTTATCTAGGTTCGAGTCCTAGTCCCGGAACCACTGGCCTTTTCTACCCTCCGCTCCCGTTCACGCCAGAGCACGCTAACTGGTTGATTTCAATAGGCTTGCACTCATACTCTGGGTGCATGGTCAACGACTCAATACCCCTTGTTTCTCCCCCAAGTGGTTGCTTCTGGGTTGCTCAAAGAACCAGCAATCATCCAGATCTGGCCTGGCTGAGCCACCCCCTGGCACTGTCTGGTTCCACCTCCAGGAGCCGGCCATGAAGGCCCGGCTCAATAAGCGCACTATCGACGAAGCCACCTACCAGGGACCCGGTGGCTGCTACCTCTGGGACACCGAGCTCACCGCCTTCGGCCTACGCATCTACCCCACCGGGAACAAGTCCTTCGTCGTAACCTACTGGTCCAAGGGAAGGCGGCGCTTCTACACCCTCGGCCGATACGGACGCATGACCGTCCACCAGGCACGGGAGGCGGCGCTCGAAGTCTTCCTCCGGGTCCGAAAGGGCGAAGATCCCTCCGCCGATCAGCGAGACGCTCGGCAAGCACCATCGATGGCCGATCTCGCCGAACGTCACATCAAGGACCACGTCAAGATCAAGAACAAGGCCCGTAGTGCCAAGCGAGCGAGGCAGCTCTGGGACCGTTGTGTCCTGCCCAAGCTCGGGAAACGGAAGGTCGCCGACATTCAGCGAGCCGAGATCGCAAGGCTCATGACGAACATGTCGAGCACCCCGGCAATGGCCAACAAGGTACTGACCTTGCTCTCGAAGGCGTTCAATCTCGCCGAGGTCTGGGGGTGGCGTCCCGAGGGAAGCAACCCATGCCGCCACGTCGAGCGGTACAAGGAGGAGAGCCGAGAGCGGTATCTGTCGGAATCCGAGCTGAAGCGGCTGGGAGAGGTCTTGGCGAGGATCGAGTACGAGCGCACCGCTTCACCGCAGGCTATCGCCGCCATCCGGCTGCTGATAGTCACCGGCTGCCGCTCGTCCGAGATCCTGAAACTGCGGTGGGACGAGGTCGACTTCGAGCGACAACGCCTGAATCTGTCCGACTCGAAGACCGGGAAGCGTACAGTGATGCTCAACTCCGCCGCCATGGAGATTCTCGAAGGGCTCGAACAGGTCGAGGGCAATCCCTACGTCATCCCGGGCGGCAAGCGTGGGAAGCCCCTGAGCACGCTCCAGCGGCTCTGGGATCGGGTCCGCGTCGAGGCCGATATCGCCGATGTCCGGGTGCATGATCTTCGCCACCACTTTGCGAGCACCGCGATTAACAACGGTCACAACCTCTCGGTGATCGGCAAGCTGTTGGGGCATTCCAAGATCGCCACTACGCAGCGGTATGCCCATTTGGCCGACGATCCAGTCCGCCGGGCCAATGAGCAGATCGGATCGAGTTTGGCGTCAAGTCTCCGCGCTGCCGGCAGTCACCTGTAAACGCCTGCAAGGCGTCATGGAGCTCTCTCGGATTGCAACGACACTCCAATGGGAAGCCGTCGAGGACCTCCCTGCCAACGGGACCGCCGATCAGCAACAGTTGGTCGAGGCGATCCCGCCAATTCGAGCCACTGGCAACACGGCCCCGATTCGGGGCCGCCCTCCGAGCTCGTGACGAACGCCGGGATCAGGTCCCGCAGAACGTCCGGAAGGGCAATTGGCTCGGCGGAGCGGGCTCGTCGTACCCGGGTCGTTCTCGCGCGTGATCGTACGGATCGGCCAGCGCGGCGAGCAGGCGACGGAACGGCCCGAGGTCGTGCTCCTCCGACGCGGCCGACAGCGCTTCCTCCACCCGGTGGTTGCGGGGAATCACGGCAGGATTGGCGGCCTGCATCCGCAAGATCCTCTCCGGCTCCGAGCCCGGTTGGCGGGCGAGCCGAGCCCTCCAGGCCTCCATCCAGTCGTCGAACGCCACGTCTCCCGACGGGGGCTGGCCGGTGGTCAGATCCCGGAAGGCGTTGGTGTAGTCGGTCCTGTGCTCCGCCATGCGTGAGAGCAGGTCGGAGACCAGCTCCTCGTCGGCCGGATCCTCGCCGACCAGCCCCAGCTTCGCCCGCATCGCAGCCAGCTCACGCTGCCGAAAAAGCTCTGGGAACGTGTCGAACGTCTCCTGTGCCCGCTCCACGGCTCGTTCGGGGACGGCGTCTAGGATCGGGAGGAGGGACTCCGCGAAGCGGGCCAGGTTCCAGAGCGCGATCCCGACCTGTCGTCCGAAGGCGTAGCGACCTCCGCGGTCGATGGAGCTGAACACGGTGTCGGGATGGTAGGCATCGAGGAATGCACACGGCCCGTAGTCGATCGTCTCGCCGGAAAGAGCCATGTTGTCGGTGTTCATCACCCCGTGGACGAAGCCGACCGACAGCCAGCGAGCGATCAGATCCGCCTGCAGCCCCGCGACACACCGGAGCAGCTCCGGCGCCGGCTCCTCCGCCTCGGCGAGCTCGGGGAAATGCCGCTCGATCGTCGTCGCCACGAGGGCCTGCAGGAGGGAAGGCTCCCCCCTGGCGGCCGCGAATTCGAAGGTCCCGACACGAATGTGGCTCGACGCGATCCGCGTCAATACGGCTCCGGGAAGCGGAGTCTCGCGGAACACGGAGTCCCCCGTCTCGACAACTGCGAGACTCCTCGTGGTCGGGATGCCCAGCTCGTGCATCGCCTCGCTGATCACGTACTCCCGTAGCATCGGACCGAGCGGAGCCCGACCGTCGCCGCCGCGGGAGAACACCGTCCGTCCGCTACCCTTGAGCTGAACGTCGAGGCGTCGACCGTCCGGCGTCAGGTGCTCGCCCAGAAGCATCGCCCGTCCGTCCCCGAGCCTTGTGAAGTGACCGAACTGATGGCCAGCGTAGGCCTGCGCCAACGCGAAACCACCCTCAGGGACTCGATTGCCGGCGAGCGCCTCGATCTGGTCCGGGCGCGCGAGCCCCTCGGGATCGAGCCCCATCTCTTCTGCGAGGGATCGATTGAGGATCGCGAGACGGGGCTCGGACACCGGAGACAGCGCAGGGGCGTCCCAGAGTGGACGGGGCAGGCGAGAGTACGAGTGGTCGAACCGCCAGCCGGGTGAGGGTGCGGTCTCCGCGGTGGGAACAGGTTCCTGCGACATCGTGGGGATCATAACGAAATCCGCAGTTCGCTGCGGCTCGCCCAGATCAGAGCAGAAACGGATAGTAGAGCCGTACGCATGGCCTGGAGATCAGGAACCAGGGGTACCTCGATTGCGCAAACTTCTGATCTAAGTGTCCGATGGCTTCAGCCTTTCCTGGTGCACTGGGAGTTGCGAGAGTCGATGACAGATCAGAATCAGGGGCCCAGTTGCGAGACCTGGCTCTTGGTCGGCGTTGCCACAGCGCGCCCCTGTTTGCAAAGCGGGCACATCTTTATATAGTTGCATTGCTATTAGAGTGCGCAACTCGCCATTCTCTGCTTGAGTATTGACTTGGTTGGACCGCCCGTCGTGGCCCATGTCGAGCTCGAGGCTCCCGACGGCAGCGAGGTCTGGTCGCGTGTAGTGAGGGTCGAAATCGGGTGGCATGTAGCCGCCCTACACGATCTCGAGAATTGAGATCTTTGGTACTCCGCGACTGGCGGTGGAGGACGAAGCTCTTCTCTCAATGACGTCACCAAAGGATTCCGGATGAAGAAGCTCGTTTTCTTGATTCTCCTCGCCGCCATCCCGGCCGATGCCGATCCCGTGCCACGCTTCATCGGTTCGGCGATATGGAATCAGAACATCGCGACGACAGCGCTGCATCCGAACTCAGCATCGATGATCTCGACCCTCGACGCCTTGGGCGGTTTCGGCAACGATCGCTTGCAGATCGACTTCAGTCTGCATATCGTCCAAGCCGCGTCGGACGCGCCTACACGGACCATCGTCAGCCATCCGGAAGGTTATTTCTTGCCTGATTGCGAGCCTCTCGGAACAGCTCTGCCGGTGCCGCTCGACGCCGCGATCGAGGGCCAAACCGATCTGGTTTGCGACAATCTGTCGGGCGACTGCCACCTCCTAGTGGTGCAAGACCGTATTCTCTACGAAACCTTTGGCTCGACCGCATCGGGCGAAACGCAGATCGAAGCCTGGTGTCTCGCCGTTTGGTATCTCGATGGGGAGTATCCGCACGAAGGACGCGGCGAGCATTGCACGAGCGCCGACGCGGCGGGTTTTCCGATCGCCCCGCTACTCTTCAATGCCGACGAGATCGCCGCCGCGCTCGCGACTGATCCTTCGGGCGATGGCGACATCGGGCATGCCGTCCGCTTCATCCTACCCAATGCGCGGATGGCCACCGATTCGAGCTTGGGAGGTGTCGAGGGCAGGCTCTATGTGCGCCCGGCTTCCCACGCCGGCGGGCCGAGCGGACCGGAAGGCAGCATCCCCTATGGTGCTCGTCTGCGCCTGCGCGCTGATTTCCCGCTCGTTGGCTATTCACCCGCCGCGCGAGTGATCCTCAATTCCTTCAAGCGATACGGAATGGTCTTGGCAGACGGAGGCACCGTCGCACTGACCGCCGAGAGCGATTTCTATACGACTACCACCTGGGATGAATTGGGGATCGATTCGCGCGTCTTCGACCTCACCGCCGATGCGGCCAAGGTGCTGGTCACCGATTTCGAGGTGATCGATACCGGTCCCCGGATCGGTGAGACCTATGAATGCGAGCGGACTACGATTCCCTTGGTGATCTTCGCAGACGGCTTCGAGTCGGGCGACACCGCCGCTTGGTCCGGTTCGAGATAGCTGCCAGCTACTTCGGCGGCCAGCTAGCTGTCGGCGGCGGAGTCGGTCTCGGGCGCACAGGCTTAGAGCAGGAGCAGCGCGAGCGCGCAGCGGTACGACCATTTGGCCGACGATCCACTACCCAAGGCCAACGAGGCGATCGGGTCAACGTTGGCGGCCAGTCTGGCCAGTAGGATAGAGCCCAGAAAATTATGAGCAATGAAGGGCAGCCTCTAGCTGCTTGCAAAGTTCCGCAAGAGTCAGCCACTGTTGATCGCAGGCAAAAGCACGAATTTGTACCCCATAAAGAGCACACTGGCCATCAATGACCTGGGCCAGCTTATTCTTAGGATCAACCACAAGCTGGCGAAGATAATTGAGAAATAGATTCCGATGGTGACCCACAAGTCAAGGCCCCAGAATAGTACTCCGAGACCTATCCAACTCGTGGCCAAAGCCACTAACGGAAACCGCCAAGCCTTTTCAGAGAGATTCCGGTTTGCAAGAAAGGATACTATTATTATCAGCACTAAGGTATCTACAGTAATTGTCAGCATAAAGTCCTCTGGGTTATATCAAACAGGCGGGGCCCCTCCACTCAGCCAATTCCGGGTTCGAGATGTCTGTATTGACTCCTCGGAAAACCAGGACTCGTGAGTTGATCGTTACAGACTCGGCACCTTCTAACAGACAATCGAGAGTTGCGATAACAAGGGGCAAAAACTAAAGGCCTCACTTCTCGGAAGTTGACTTCGGACATCGCGGTCAGCCCAGGCTCCGTCTCTACCCAAGGCCCTGCCTCTCTGAGACCGCGAGCTCACCTGCCTTCAATCTCTATTGCGGAAACCGCTATTCATTCCGGCCAAATTCAGTTGATTGGATCCCTGATGGCGAGGTCGATTCTTCGAGGTCCAGGACGACCTCGCTGATCACATACTCCCGCAGCACCGGGCCGAGCGGAGCCGGACCGTCGCCGCCGCGGGAGAACACCAAGGAGATTGTCCTGATGTGGGAAAGGTACTTCGTTAAGCCACAGACGGTCGATCGTGTCTGGGCATCTTGGAATGGCCAGGAAATCGAGCTCTACGTCGAATGTCGTGATCCCTGGTTTCGTGGGCAGTGGCCGACCGCATCGGCCGGAGCCGTTCGCCGATTCGGCCCCGGGATTCTTCGAGTATCTCGCCTCCGAGCGGGGTCTGCAGCCGGCGTCGATCCGCGGCTACCAGCACCACTTGACTCGCTTTGAGGCCTATTTGGCCAAGATCGGTGTCGCTCAGCATGCAACAGCTCGGGCCCGCCCTACTGCGATGAGCCGGCTCCGGTCTCTGCGTCGACCACTTCCTTCGCTGTGAGTGCCGAGGTCATCGCCTCCCGCGGACCCGCGACGGTAGCCGCGCGCGAGGCGTTCGGTTACGTCTTGGTGGTCGGCGCCTGCACCGAGGTCAGATCCTTCTCCACCAGCGTACCGAACTGAGCCTTCAACACTGGGAGTGTTCTGGAGAGAGGCCGGTCCCGTCCACGGTTCTTCAGCGCTATCCCAACTTTCCTTACCGGGCGGCGGCCCTGGGTGGCCTACCCATCCAGGGCCGCCGCCCCAGCGAATTCGGCGAAATCGCCCAAGGATCAGGCAAAAGCACCAAAGTGTCACGAATCGGATCCGTAACATCCGTAACATCGCATTAGAATCAGTCACTTACAGCCGATTTCGATCCGTAACATCCGGATTTCTGTTACGGATCCGAAATCCGCCAAAACCCAGCTCCCAGGCGGGTTGTTACGGATGTTACGGATCGACAGGGGGTCCTGCCCGGGGCTGTCTATATTCATCGGCCAGTCGTGGACCGTGGTACCTGAACCAGCTGAGGCCGAGCAGATCTGCCTCAGAGGCAGAGCTTCCCCGCGCGCTATCCAGGTACTGTCCACCATGGACAGTTTCTACAAACAACAACATCCTCTCGATTTCGTGTCCTACACTCCCTTCTGCCTGCAAGATGGTTGGGCCAGCGGAAAGGAGCACCTATGTCGAGCAAAAACCCAAAGACCTTCACAAAGCCGG
>CAZMEL010000069.1:0-28858 GCA_964565225.1 uncultured Thermoanaerobaculia bacterium
TCTTCGGCATGGTCTTCGTCGACCCGCTCGACCTGGCTCCAGGATCGCCGACTCGACCCCGCCAGGGAATCTGACACGGGTGGCCCGGTGCGGTCGGGAGCTTCTCCCTGTCCTTGACCATTGTCTCTCGGACCCGAACGGGAGGCTCGACGGCTCGGCAGGGGTCGCTCGAACGTGGCAAGATCACGGGGTGAACTCGACCACCGGAGGAGATGTCATGTTCCGAGCCGCTGTCTTTGGGTGCCATCGCCATTTCCGCTCTCATGGAGTGGCCCAGGCTTCCCTTCTATGCCTCGCGGGTGTTGCCCCGGGCGCCGAGCCGCCGGTGACCGATACCCATTTTCACCCCTGCCCTTTCGGCGAGGCCGAGGATTGCATCGCTCTGGGCGAAATGTTGCCCGAGATGGACCGGGCCGGGGTCGATACCGCCTGGGTCTTCGGTCTGCAGCACCAGCTCGACAGTGACCCCGGCGATATCGCCCGGTGGGCGAGTCGGAACACCTGCGATCTGGTAATGCCGATGGTCTTCCCCGGCGAGGTGGACGCGTCGCAGCCTTCGATGGAGCGTTGCCGCGAGATCCATGACGTTCTGGATGGTAAACGGCCCTTCCACTACAACGACCCTTGTGCCGAACCCGGCTGGCCCCTGGCCCCCAACACCCGCGCCGACGAGTGGATCTTCGAGCAATACGTCGCTCTTCCCGACGCGGCCAGGGCGCGGATCAAACCCTTTCTCAGCTATCTCGATTTCGACGATCCCTGTGACCGCGACGTTTCCGGAGAGCGCAGGAACGAGGCCTACGTGAAGGCCATGGACCGCAAGTATCCGGGAGTGATCCACGGTTTTGCCGAGCACAATCTCAACAAGATCGTGCTCTACTCCCACAACGCATGCCGGCCCGATGCCGATGTCTTTCGTCGCTGCTCCCGCGGGCTGATGAAATACATCGCCAGGAGCCGGCGTCCGTTCGGTGTTCACTTCGACCTGGAAACCGTCGAGGGAGATTCCTTCGGCGAGATCCTGCTCCGCTTCGCCAAACGCCACCGTCGCAACGTCCTTGTCTGGCTGCACGGAGGCATCGCCCCCGAGGTGAGCGATCGCCTCACCGCCCGCGAGCACATCGAGGTGATGGAAGCCTTTCTCGCCACCGCCCCCGGCGACCGTTACGTGGAGCTCTCCTGGTGGAACGGCTTCTTCCGTCGCCTCGACGAGTCGGCCCTCGAGAAAGATCAGTTCGGCTGGCCCGTGGCCCGCGACTTCGAGGCCGAGCAGGCCCTCTATCGCGAGTTCTTCCTCCGCCACCGCGACCAGCTGCTCTTCGGCTCCGATCAGGTCTCTCTTTTCTACGACGAGCTGGTGGTCGACGGTCTGAAGCTCCACGCCGGCTACGACGACAACTACCGCAAGGAAATCGAAAAGGAGCAGAACGCCCTGCGCGCCCTGATTCCGCCCGATACCCCGGAAGGAGCCAGCTGGTGGAAGGCGGTGATGAGCGGCAATGCCGAGCGCATCCTGGACGGTATCGTGTGGGAGGAGGCACGGGGTGATTGATCTGCGCGTCTTTCTCGTCGGGCTCGGTCTGCTCGCCGCACCCCTCGCCGGAGCGGAGAAGAAGAACGAGACGCCGTCCTGCTTCGAGGTTCCCCAATACCAGGGGAATCACGCCGTGCCACCGGTGACGATGCAGATCTTTCCCTCGTCCAGCGGCACCGTGCTCAACGATGCCGAGGCGCCTCCCGGCCAGGGGGATCTGGTGGTGGTGGGTTATTGGGAGCACGGCGACGACTACGCCCCCGGCCCCGGCGACAACCCCTGCACCGGAGAGCCCACCTTCAAGATCGCCTACCCGGTGAGCCAGCAGCCGGGCGAGTGCTTCGCCTGGAAACGCTGGCAGGAAGGCCGCCGCGGTCTGCGCAGCAGCGGCCATTCGGCCAGCGGGCTCAGCTGTGAGAATGGCGAGCTGCGTTTCGAGCAGTGGCCCTCACTCGAGTGCGCCGCCGGCAACCCGGCCGGGGTGAAGGGAGAGCGCAAGCGAGCTTCTGCCACGAAATGCTGCCGCGACCTGCCCTCGGCCAACTACTCCCAGGTTCTGAGCGGCTGCGGCAACACTGTGCCTCCGGACCTGCGGGAGGTGGAACAGCTCGCACCTTCCATGCTCCGAGGCGCCGACGGAAATTGAAGGCCCAGCGCCGAATCCGAGACATCGCCCGGACGTAGTCCGGATCATGAGCTCCAAGAAGCGGAGGATCTCCGAGAACCCTTCGGGGTTGAAGGTCTTCTCCCTCGCAATCGCGTCGGCCCTGGTTGTCGCGCATCTTCTCTTCTGGTGGATCGAAGGAGGCGAGGTGATCTGGGCTCTCCTCTTCACCCTTCTGCTGTGGGGCCTGTTGTGGTGGAGCCTGACGAATCTTCGCGGCGTGGAATTCGACGGCGAGTCTCTATTCCTGTCGAACGGGAAAGAGCGCACCGAGGTCCCGCTGGACGACGTGCTCGACATCGCCATCTCTCATTCGAGAAACAGAACCGTACACGTGAGCTACCGCGATTCCCGGGGCATCGTGCGGAAGGTCTGGTTTCGGCCGCTGGTTTCTGCCGACCCAGGCTTCACGTCGCCGGAGCGGCCGATACCGCATCCGAGGATCCAAGAGCTCCACGACGTCTGGGCCACTCGAAAGCTGCCCTGAGCTCGAGATCCTCCAGCTTCCCCTCATCTCACCCGCTGCCGCGACCGGAATTGTCGAGAATCTGCGCCGAGTTTCGGAAACTCCGCGGGCTCGTCCGTCGAACAGGGTAAGCCGGGCCGATACCGATCCTCGGGTGAGTCGTCGGAGAGCCTGGCAGAGCCGATCGACTACGGGAGACGAGCAATGATCGAATCACAGGATCTTCTCGATGCCAAGAGAGTCTTGAGCGCGCAGCTCCTCAGCGCCAGCCTCCGCGGAGGTGTCGTTGGACGGACCGGTACCCTGCGAGCCAGTGCCGCCATTGCCGGTGCCGGTCAGAATGTGCATGCAGTGGGAGTGGGGCGAAAAATTGTGGAAGGCGAGGTGACCGAAACTCTGTGTGTCAGGGTGTACGTGGTCCAGAAGTTGGCGCAGTCCCTGCTGCCGCCCATTTTTCGGATCCCCGAAGAAGTCGACGGCATACCCACCGACATCATCGAGTCTCCACCGGCCTACGCTGCCGGACCGGCTTCGTGCTCCGTAAATCGCCGCCGCCGACAGCGGCCGGTCGTCGGTGGAATCAGTGCCGGGCACATCGATATCACGGCTGGAACCCTCGGGTGTTTCTGCCGCTCGAAGAGCTCGGACGACGATCCCGACGGAGTGTATGCACTCAGCAACAACCACGTGTTCGCCGACGTCAACCAGGCCCATCCGGGTGATCCTTTGTTGCAGCCGGGAGTAGCCGACGGAGGTACGCCAGCGGATCGATTCGCGAAGCTCTCGCGCTTCGCCACGATCCAGCTCGGGGGTCTGGTGACCAATCGAGTCGATGCCGCGATCGGTCGGCTCGACGAGAAAGTTTCGTACAATCCGGAGATCTGCCGGATCGGACCCTTGACTGGTTCGGGCCGGGGTGAAGAAGGTGATCGAGTGCGCAAGCACGGCCGGACCACCGGTTATACCGAAGGGGAGATCGTCGACGAGTCCTACGATGCCCTGGTCGGAATGAATCATGCGGATCCATCGGTTGTGGCGCTCTTCGTAGACCAGATGCGGATCGAACGAGTCGCCCCGTTTGCTTCGTTCGGCGAAGGCGGCGACAGCGGCTCTCTCGTCGTTCGGCACGACGCACCGGTCGGAGTCGGGCTCTACTTCGCTGGTCCACCCAGTGGATCGTACGGAGTTGCGAATCACATCGACGACGTTCTGCAGGAGCTGGAGATCGAATTGATCTGAGGTCGATATGCAGCCATCTTTGACCGAGGCGAAAGCTCGGGTTCGCGAAGTCTGCCTGGGAAAGCTCGGCGTGCACGGCGTGGGCATCAGCCGGAAGCGCCAGCTGATTCGTGTCTACCTGCTAGCCGAGTCTCCTCCACCCGTTGGAAAACTGCTCGATCGGATTCGCGAGGCAGCTTCGCCGTTTCCGGTGAGCTTCGTCGAGTCGGAAGCTTCACGAATGACTTGAGCAGGAGTCCTCCGATCTTGGATCTCGGCATCGGCCGAAATCCGGGCATGGTCAGCACTCGAGCCGTCTCGGAGACGACGGTCGAGATCGGGCGCCGGGTGGCTGGATTCCAGGCCTGGTGCAGGTAGTTCATGACGAGCGCTACGCCGAGCTCGGCTCCGGATGGAGATCGTCTCGACCGTTGCTTTCTCCTGCCTCGGTCTCTTTCTCCACCTCCACGGAATGCACGGGTTGGGGATCGAAGAGATCGTGGATGTCTTCGAGAATGTTGTAGATCACCGGCACGAGCACCAGGGTGACGGCGGTGGCGAAGACGATGCCGAAGCCGAGGCTGAGGGCCATGGGGATGAGGAACTGGGCCTGCACGCTGGTCTCGAAGATCATCGGCGACAGGCCGAGGAAGGTGGTCAATGTGGTGAGCAGGATGGGGCGGAAGCGGCGTTTGCCGGCGTCGCGGATGGCGGTGCCCATGGGAATGCCGGCGCGGCGCTCTCGGTTGATCAGATCGATCATGATCAGGGAGTCGTTGACCACCACACCGGTGAGGGCGACGATGCCGAAGAACGAGAGGATGCTCATGTCTTTGTCCATGAGCAGGTGGCCGGCCACCGCGCCGACGAAGCCGAAGGGAATGATCGACATCACGATCAAGGGCTGGGTGTAGCTGCGGAAAGGAATCGCCAGCAGAGCGAAGATCACGAAGATGGCGACCCCGAGATTACGGAACAGGCTGCCGAGGGACTCCTGCTGCTCGCGTTGCTCGCCCTCGAAGTTGAACACCAGGCCCGGATAGCTGGCCACCAGCTTTGGCAACACGGAGCGGGCGAGCTCGGCGTTGATCTCGTTGGCGTTGGCCTCGCTCACATCGACGTCGGCGGTCACGGTGACCACCCGTCGCCGGTCGACCCGCGAGATGCTGGCGAAGCCTCGGCCTTCCTGCACGGTGGCCACGGTGGCGAAGGGGATCTCGGTGCCGTCTGCGAGTCGGATACGGGTCTGCTCGACGTCGCCGAGGCTACGGCGTTCGGACTCGGGATAGCGGACCATGACCCGGATGTCGTTTCGCCCGCGCTGGATCCGCTGCACCTCTTCGCCGTAGAAGCCGGCCCGCACCTGCTGGGCGAGGTCGGCGAGCTCGAGGCCGAGGGCGCGCCCGGTGTCGTTGAGGCCGAGCTCCATCTCGACTTTGCCGGGCACGAAAGAGTCGGCGATCTCGCGGGTGCCGGGGAACTCGGCAACCCGTGTCTTGAGCTCGTTGGCGGCCCGCAGCAGGGTGTCGAAGTCGCGGTGGGCGAGCTGCACGGAGACGGCGTCGCCCGAGGTGAAGAGGGAGGCGGTGAAGCTCAAGGAGGTCGCGCCGGGAATCTCGCCCACGGCGTCGCGCCAGCGGGCCATGATCTCACCCGAGGGAATACCGCGCTCCTCGCTGGCCAGCAGCTCGACGTTCACCTCCGCGAGGTGGCCACCGCCCGGGCCTCCCACGCCGATATTGTTGGGCCCCTGGCCTCCGGCCGTGGGTTGGGAGCCGATCGTGTTGGCCACGTGCCGGATCAGCGGCTGGTCGAGATCCTTCTCGTATTCGGCTTCGAATTCGGCGGTCACTTCCCGGGCGACGGCCTCGATCTCTTCGGCGATGGCCCGGGTCTGCTCTACCGGGGTGCCGAGGGGCATCTCCAGGTAAGCGATCATGGCGTCCGAATCGACCGAGGGGAAGAAGACGAATTTCACGTAGCCGCCGGCCACCACGCCGATGGTGAGGAGCAACAGGGAGATGCCGCCGGCGAGAGAGGCGTAGCGCCATTCGAGCAGGAGATCGAGCAGGCGGTGGTACGGACCCTGGACGAAGCGCTCGAGGGCCCGGGAGAACTTTTTCTGCACCGACTCGACGACCCGGAGCAGGGGCGAGACCAGCCGGTACCCGAAGCCCTGCCGGGACTTGGGATCGCCCGAGAGGTGAGCCGGCAGGATCAACAGGCTCTCGATCAGCGACATGAGGAGCACAGCGATCACCACCGCGGGAATGTTGCGCATCAGCTTGCCCATGGTGCCTTCGACCAGCAGCAGGGGCATGAAGGCCGTGACCGAGGTGAGCACGGCGAAGGTCACCGGCACGGCCATTTCCTTGACGCCGAGCACCGCGGCCTCGATCGGTTTCTTGCCCCGCTGCAGGTGGGAGAACACGTTCTCTCCTACCACGATGGCGTCGTCGACGACGATGCCCAGAGCGACGATGAAGGCGAAGAGAGAGATCATGTTGATGGTCACGTCGAAGGAGGGCAGCAGCCACAGGCCGCCGAGGAACGAGATGGGAATGCCCATGGTGGTCCAGAAGGCGAGGCGTAGATCGAGGAAGAGCGCCAGGCAGATGAAGACCAGCACCAGGCCGAGCCGCGCGTTCTTCAGCAGCAGGCCGATGCGCTGGCGCAAGACCTGGGACGAGTCGGACCAGGAAGCCAGCTCGATGCCCGGCGGCAGAAGCGGCTTCGTCTGCTCCAGGTACTCACCGACCGCCTCGGTGATCTCGAGCACGCCTTCGTCGCCGGAGCGATAGACCTGCACGAACACCGCCGGCTTGCCGTCGAAGCGGGCGAAGTTGTCGGTGTCCTCGAAGCCATCGATCACAGTGGCGACGTCGCCGAGCAGGATCCGGCTCCCGTCGGGGCGGGCCAGGATCTCGATCTCTTCGAACTCCGAGCCCTGGTAGCGCTGTCCTTCGGTGCGCAGCAGAATCTCGCCACCGGCGGTCTTCACCGAGCCGCCGGGAAGGTCGAGAGAGGCGCGACGCACCGCTGCCGAGACCCGGGCGAAGGAGAGACCGTAGCGCCGCAGGGCTGCTTCCGAGACCTCGATGGAGATCTCGTAGGGAGGCACCCCCGCGATGTCGACCTGGGAGATCTCGTCGCGCACGGTGAGGTCGTCGCGCACCCGCTCCGCCCACTCCCGGAGCGTCCTCTTCGGGACATCGCCGTAGACCATCAGGTTGATGACCTGGCGCCGTGTGACCACCTCGGAGATCTCCGGTTCCTCGATCTCGGCGGGAAACGTATCGATGCGGTCGACCGCGGACTTCACCTCGTCGAGCACCCGTTGGTGGTCGGCATCCTCTTCCATTTCGACGGTGATCTGGCCGATGCCTTCCGCCGCGGTGGAGCGAATTCGCTGGATGCCCTGGATCGAGGCGATGGCTTCCTCGATCTTGATCACCACGCCGTCCTCGGCCTCTTCCGGCGCCGCCCCGAGGTAGGGAACCGCGATATTGAGGGTATCGGCCGAGAACTCGGGGAAGGTCTCGATCACGGTGGTGGTGAGGGAGAGGGCTCCCGACACCAACACGAAGATCATCAGCATGTTGGCGGCCACGTGGTGGCCGGCGAACCAGGCGAGCAGGCCGTCGGGTTTCTCGCGCCGGGCCTCGGCCCCTTCCATCACCTCGAGGGCGTCGGCGATGCGGTCTCCGGTTTCGTTGGTCGCGTGGGGATCCTGGCTCGACATCAGCCTTGCTCCTCGAAGGTGTCGGGCGCGGCGTCGCTGACCCGCACCGTCATGCCGTCGGTCACACCCTCGAGAGAGCTGGTGACGATCCGGGCGCGGTCTCCGAGCTCACCGCGCACCAGGGCGTGGGTACGATCGGTGTGGAGCACTTCGAGCTCTCGCAGCCGCAGCTGATCACCTTCGACCTCCCAGACGATGTCGCCCAGGCGCAGGGCGGAGCGGGGAATCCGGAAGATTTCCGCGATCTCGCGGCCGGCGATCGACACGTCGGCGAAGGTGCCCGGGAGGAGGGGTGGGTCGCTGGCGAAGGGATTCTCGACCCGCACCACTACATGTGCCATTCGGGTCTGGGGATCGATCTGGCCTTCGAGCCGATCGACGGTTCCCCGCCACTCGTGGCGGGCTCCGGCGAGCTCGGCGCTCACCGTGGCTTCGGGTTTGTGCTCCGCGGTCGGCAGGTCGAACCAGCGCAGCTGGGAGCTCTGGAGAGGCACCCGGATCTCGACCGCGCCGGTGCCGTAGAGGGTGGCGACAGTGCGGCCCTGATTCAGAAACTGGCCGGGATCGACGTTCTTGCTCAGCACCACGGCGTCGAAGGGCACGCGCAGCCGGGTGCGTTCGAGATCGAGCTCGGCCTTGGCCAGCTGCGCTTCGGCGGCGGCCCTCTCGGCCTCCAGCTGGCGGATCTGCGGCGCTCGTACCAGCAGGGCCGGCGGCTCGGCTTCACCGTGGATCTCCCGCCACTCGGCGAAGGCGGCCTCGGCTTCGGCCCGTTCCAGCTCCAGCCGCGTCTCGGCGCTGGCGATCGAGGCGCGAGCGCTCTCGACCGCCAGGCGGTAGTCGCGGTCGTCGATCTGTGCCAGGGTGGCACCGGCGCGAATGTGTCCACCCGCTACCAGGCGCGGATGGACCGACACCACCCGGCCCGCAACCTCCGGCAGCACGTCGACCCGCACCGAGGCTCCCACCTCTCCCTGGCCCTCGACCTCCACTCTCTGGCTCCCGACCGAAACGTCCATCACGTCCACCAGGGGGCCGAGCACCGGCCGTTCCTGGGCGACCGGTGCCTTGCGCGAGGCGATCAGTGCCGCGGTGGCGCCCGCACCCACGAGCAGAACCAAAATCGGCAAGAAGATCTTGAGCAGTTTCCGAGATCTGGCTTCGGACATCATGATTCCTCTTCGCTGGAGGTTTGGGCTCGGGAGATGCGGGACGGTGGATTCGAATCCGCAGGGGAGGGCGCGTCGCCGATCCAGTCGCCGCCGAGGGCGAGGTAGAGGTCGATCCGGTGGCTCCAGATTTCCCCCTGGGCGGCCACGAGCTCGTTCTCGGCGAGGCGCAAGCGGCGCTCGGTCTCGAGCAGCTGGAGCAAGGGCAGAACTCCGCGGCGGTACCGCGATTCCGCAATCTTCCGGGCGGCCCGTGCCTCCTGTGCCCGGGTGTCGAGGTGGGCGAGTCGCTGCCGGGCCGCCCGGTCCCGCACCAGGGCGTCTTCCACCTCGCGCAGGGCGCGCAGGATCGAGCCGGCGTACTCGGCCGCCGCCTGCTCGGCTCTCGCCTTCGTCGCCTCGACCTCCGCCCGCCGCTGGCCGCCGTTGAAGATCGGCGCCGCGAGATTGGCGATCAGGTTGTAGACCAGGGTCTCGGACGAGAGCAGTTCGGAGAGAGAGTCGGAGTTCGTGCCCAGGCTGCCGCTCAGCGACAGAGTGGGGAAGAGGCTCGCCATGGCCACTCCGATGCGCGAGGTGGCGGCGGCGAACCGCATCTCCGCCTGGCGCAGGTCGGGTCGGCGGTCGAGCAGCTCGGCGGGCAGGCCGAGGGGCACCGGGCCGAGGGTGGGAAGGGGCGCGAGCAGCTCCTCGGGTACCTCGCCGGTGCCCGGCCGCCGGCCGAGGAGCACGTCGAGCCCGAGCCGGCTCTGGGCCAGCCGTTGCTCGGCGAGCACCCGGTTGGCGTCGGCCGAGGCCAGGTTCTCGCGCGCCAGGCGGACATCCAGCGCCCCGTTGAGGCCGCGGTTGTAGCGTCGCTCCGTGGTCTCGAGAGTCTCGGCCCAGCTGTCGCGGGTGGCCCGGGCCACGTCGACCGCCCGGGTGAGAGTGGAGAGCTGCACCCGCGCCCGAACCACCTCGGCGATCACCGAGTGCACGACCGTCTCGCGGGCCGCTTCCTGGCCGAGCAGGTCGGCCCAGGCCGCCTCGTGGGTGCGACGCAGCCGGCCGAAGAGGTCGACCTGGTAGGCCACGTCGAGACTGGTGGAGTAGGTGGTGGCAAAGGTGTTCACCCGGCCGACATTGGGCAAGACGAAGGAGTTCTTGGTGCGATTGGCCCCCGCTCCGGCCGAGACCTGCGGCCAGAAAGCGCCGCGGGAGCCGCGGAGCTGTGCCCGGGCCTCGAGCACCCGGGCCGCGGCGGCTCGCAGGTCGGTGTTGGCCGACAGCGCCTGCTCCACCAGCTCGGCGGTCGCGGGATCGGCGAAGGAACGCCACCAGGGCTCCACCATCTCGAGAGCAGGCTCTGTGGCGGCGGATTCCGCCGGGGCATGGACGTACGACTCGGCCTGGTCCACCACGGTTACGGGGCGGCCGGGGTCGGGACCGAGGGTGCAGCCGGTGACGAGCAGGGCCGCCGCGAGAGCCAGGGCCGGTCTCCACCACCGGGAACGAGCTCGGGGCAAGGTCATGGGTTGCCTCCGGTCGCCGGAGCCGCGGTTCGCAGACCGGCGAGTGAGAAGGTTGCAATATGGGCGGCCAGGCGGTCGATTCCCACCTGGGCGATCGGTGCCGGGCCTTCGATCGGTAGGCGCCCGGCTTCTCGGAGCCGATCGATGCTGTCGAAGACCGGCGCCGCGTGGCGGTAGAACAAACACTGGCCGACGATCGACTGCTGGCAGAGCTGCCGCGCCTCGGTCTCGGCGTCTGGCAAGAGAGCGCCGACGATCTCCATCAGGGTCATCATCATCGGAGCCATGGAACGCCCGATGAGCTCGTCGAGAGCGCCGCTGGGCTCGGCCATCTCCCGCGCCATCAGTCGACCCAGCGGCCCGGCGCCGTCCACCGTCAACAGCTCCAGGAACCAGCGGATCCAGGCTCGCAGAGCGCTCTCGGCAGAGTCGAACTCCCCGAGCTCGGGAATCGGCCGCCGCTGCCAGGCCCGCAGGTGGCAGGTCGCGAGCACCTCGGCGTAGAACCGCTTCTTGTCACCGAAGTAGTAGTTGATCGCCGCCGGGTTGGCGTCGGCGTGGGAACAGATCTGGCGCACCGACGCGGTGGCGAAGCCGTATTCGGCAAACACCTCCATCCCCGCCTGGAGCAGGCGCTCCTTGGTGCCCTGGCCCTCTGCCTCGGGCGTTTCCTGGTTCGTGAGCTGGGTTGGGGTCGACAAATCTCGGTTCCTCCCGGTCGGGGCCTCTGGAGCTAGTACGCTTGATTTAAACACATGTTTCAATCGAGTGCTTGAAATTTTCGCTCGACGCTGTGGATTGGATGTGGAGGGCCCTGCAACCGGTCCCTGGCCCCGGAGTCGTGGAACGCCACGGGAGATTCCGGTCCCGGGTCTGTACCGCGGTTCCGGTCGGACACGAGATGCTCCGCGGGTGGCGAAGACTTCGCCGGGCTCGAGGTCGAAGACTGGTCGGAGTGAGGGCAAGAGCTGAGCCTTCACGAGGCGGCCATGGTAGGCTAAGCAATTATGGGAGGTGAATTGGTTCCAAAAGGTGTCTCTTTGTCGTCGGGTGTTGGAGGCCCGGCGGATTCAGTAGATCGGCTCGAAAAGATCGTTGCCGCCGCGCTGGCCCAGGACCGACTCAGCGGTCTTTCGGCCGTGCTCCGGAGCATCGCTCGTTCTTTCGATTCCGTTGCCTGCATTCTATGGGAGCTGGAGCCCGAGAGCGAAGTGCCGGCGGAGACCTCGAAGGCCCGACTCTTCACGCTGGCAGAGTGGACTGAGTCGGGGGTGCTGACTCCAGCTCTGCACGATCTTCCCCTCCAACCCTCACTGACCGGCACGGCAATTCTCGAAGGAACGACTCAAGTCGCCAACGCGGTTCCTACCGACGAACGGGTGCATCGCCTGGAGGAAGAAAAGGATTTCTTTGCTCGTTCCGGTTGCAACCAGCTCTGCTCGGTTCCCCTCGTTTTCGCCGACGCTCAGAAAGGAGCTCTCAACCTTTATCGTCGGTCCTCGGAGCCGTTCTCGTTGCGGGAAGTCGCCCGGTTCGAGCAGGTGGCCCGTTTGCTACCCGGCTTCTATCGAGTGTTGAGAGACCGGGTGAGCTTTGCTCTGCTTCGAGGATGCAACGAAAAGCTGCGGGAAGCCGAGGATATCGAGTGGACGACCGAGGGTTGGAAAGATCTGAAGGCGATCTTTCAGGAGATCTGTGAAGAAACCGCTCGCTGCTTCAACTGCAAAGAAGTTTCGATTTTTCTCGAAGACCCTGGAAGAATGCCCGATCGTTTCGAACGTGTGGCAACGACCTGGAAGGAGCTCGGGCCCAAACAGCGCATTTCTCGGCGGCGAAAGAAAGGTCTCACGACCCACGTGCTCGGTCGCGGGGAGCCTCTTCGTCTCTTTGATCTGAAAACTTTCTCCCGAGAACGAAGCCAGATCAAGGCTCAGTATCCGGCGCTTTCATGGGACGGACTTGGGAAAATTCAGAGAGAAGTACGGAAACGATTCGTGATCACGCCGAAGGATCCCTTGCCGCCCCTGAGCTTCCTGGCGGTACCCATATGGCTCGGTCGCCGGGTCGTGGGTGCCATCCGTTGCTTTGCGGCTTCCGGCCCCTACTATTTCGGCGTACGAGAGCAAGAGCTTCTGGAGCTCCTTGCGCAACAAATCGGGGAGCAATGGGCCGAGTGGCTTCACCGTCGAGAGCTGCAGGAAGAAAACGACGCCTGGAAAGCCCTGGTGAACAGTGTTACTTCACTCAACCATTTTGTACACAAGGAGCTGAGCAAGCCTGTTCCTGATGAGATCGCGATTTTTGCACAGGCACTGCGGATTACCCAGTCGGTCATCCGGGGGGCTCAGCTCAGTGATATCCGTTTGTACGACGAGGATCGAAGGGACCTCTACTTCGCAGCGGTCTATGGCTCTCAATGGGACCAGGGAACCGAAGAGGAAGTTCAGAGGAGGAAAGAGCGCCGGTTCGGTACCGCCAGGCCCGCGAAGTCGGCGGGAGCTTGGGTCTACTTGAACGATCGAGTTCGAGTGATCGAGGACGTGAAGAAGGACGATCTCTACGACGAGACCTTCGCAAACACCCGGCGGATGATCCTGGCACCGATCAGCGTACCGAATCGGGTGTATGGTGTCTTGGATATCCGCAGCTCGGGTCACCAGCCCTTCCCGCCCCATGCTGAGAGCATCGCGGAGCTTCTCGGCAAACAGCTAGGGCTCTATCACTACCTCGCTATCACGATCGGAGAGCTGCGCGCACTCAAGACCGAGCTGGCAGACAAGGTAAAGCGGCTCGAGAGCATGCGAGTCGAGCAAGAGCAAGCCTTTGAAGACCTCGCCCATCAGCTTCGGAGCCCGATCAATCAGGCGCATCAGAGGGTGCAGGCAGTACTGCGGCGTTTCCATCTCGAGGAGCCGGACGCGGAGCGACAACTACTGGCGATCCGAGGCCTGACTCGGAAAGCTACTCGAGTCTCCCGCAGCGTGGGGCTTTTCGTAGCGCTGGCACGAGGGGAGAGCTTGTCCCTGAGCACCACCGGGTTGGCTTACGACCCCTTGATCCGGTTGTTGATCGAAGCGGCGGAAGACAGCGAGCTCCTAGTGGAGCCGCACCGCCGGATCCGATTCCAGGTCGAGAGAGACAGCTTTGTCTCCCTGCGGCGGCAAAGGATTTCCGTGGATTGGCGCCTCCTAGAGCAGGCGATCGGAAATCTCTATGACAATGCGGGGAAATATAGCTTCTCGGAGAGCACGGTTCGGATTTTTGGCAGTGTGACGGGAACGAAGCGCTTTCAGATCACCGTTGCGAATCGTGGCCTGCGCTTGCGATCGGAGGAGACCGAGGTGGCCAAGCGCCGAAACTGGCGTAGCGAGCAAGCAGAGCTGACGACCCAGGAAGGGTCGGGGATCGGCTTGTGGCTAGTAGACGAGATCATGACGGCGCACGGTGGGCAGCTCGTTATCCAACCGACCGACTCGCAGGGATGGACCGAGGTCAAGTTGGTCTTCCCGATCCAGAAAGGAGTTTGAGATGTTGATCCTGCTTGTAGAGGATGATCATCTGCAGGTCGAGGCTCTGCATAGTGCCCTGGTCATGGCCTTCCCGGGGAGTCGAATAAATCGAGTCGCGACGGAGAGCGAGTTCCGGGACTGGTTGTCCTCCGACCTCTCTCAGATACCCGACGTGATCGTGATCGACATGATGTTGCGTTGGGCCGATCCGGGGCCCGAGATTCCCCAACCGCCGCCCGAGGTCAAGAAGAATGGGAGATACAGGGCAGGTACCCGCTGTCGAGCTTTATTGAGAGAGGATCCGAGAACTCGGGAGATTCCGGTGATCCTCCACACGGTCTTGGAACGATCGGACGTCGGGAATCTGCCGGATGCGGTTTCTTTCGTTACGAAGGTTTCCGACCCCGCGCAGCTGATCGAGAAGATTCGAGAGCTGGCAGGCTGAGTCTGAGAGGTTGATTGAGGCCGAATAGATTCAACCGACCTCGACCAAGACCTCATTTCTAAGAACGTCTTCTTTCTTCAGCACGTCCATTCGAACTGCCATCAGAACTCCGGCCTCTTCGGCGCGGCCTTCCTCGGTCCGGAGATCTTTTTCTAAGTCGAGCATTATTTCTTGCAGAACCCTACGGAGGGTTTGGCCACTCCACATAGGCTCCGAGCGGATCAGCATCCTTCGTTCTTCCTCCAGCGGAATGAAAAGGCGTCGATGCCAAAAATCTCCCCTGGATGTGAGCTGTATGGGGGCGAAGACCTCTTGCCCGGTCTTCCCGCCGTCTGGACCGGGAACGGTGAAAAGACAATTCCCTTCGAGGCTCTGTAGGCGCTCTAGACTTTCCAAGTACCAAGGCCAGACCCAATAACAATTCGGGCTCGGTCCCTGAAACGCTCGTAAGAACAAGCTGGGTAATGCCTCGACGGCCCACTCCGGCCAAGGTTTACTCCGCGCTTCTTCGAAAAACACGTTCTGGATAACCTCTGTGTGGTCTGGATAGCTTCTCAGTAGCCGCTCACAGATGGAGAAGAGCTCCAGCTTCTGGGTCTGCTCCTCCGAAGCCAGCTCTTCGACCTGTCGGCTCAGTGCAACGCGGATCGGGGCGAGAGCCGGGAATCCGGGTCCACGCTCGGGATCGGGCATATGCAGTAATCCCATCAGGCCCTGGAAGGTGTTGCCGGGGAGGAACGAGCCCTCGGCCTTTCCAACTGCCATGGCGGACCACATCGGCTCGAGCCCGGCGTCGGCCTGGTTGGTGGCCAGAGCTTCACGTAGGGCGGCTCGCAAGTCGATGCGTAGGTATTCTCCTCGGAGCTTGCGTCGTTGGTAGATCTCCTTCAGGGGTACAGCCAGGTGATCGGGATCGGCGAGAGCCGAAGCCAACATCAGGAGGTTGTAGACCCACCGGGAGCCTTCTTCCTCGTCCAAAACGGCTTCGGGCTCATCGGAGAGCAACCGGGCGGTCCAGCGGCAGAGGGCGGCATCGGTCTCGCCGCCGTCGTCGATCGCGTCGAGCCCACGTAGCAGCCAAACGAAGGGCTCGTCGTCGCCGGGCAAGATCGGGAGCCGGCGGTCGGCAAGCCAGACCGCAAGGGTCTCGTGGCCCGCCTTCTTCGAGGAGCCTACGGTCTCGAGCAGGATCTCGCGTATCCGTCGTACGGGATCGAAGCTACCTGGGCTAGAAGTGATGTCGTCTAGTGCCATGATCGAGCCGCCATGAATCGAGGGTCGAACCGAGCGAAACGCACGATCGGCTCCTTAGCTGTTTCTGCTGCGTCGTCGTTGGACGAGTGGTGGCCGCGAACCGAAGGGTAAGCCCTTCACCTTCCGATCGCTTCTCGATCGGTGCACCATTCTTGCACAACCTTCCGAGGTTTCCCAAAGGCCAGGCGGGCGAGGTGCCGGCTCCGGGCTCCGGATGGGTCCGAACTGGTTGCAGGAGTCACCTGCTCACATCGAGATCCAGCATTCCTCCAGTATTCTACTCGCGGAGGGATCTGGCTATGAATGAGCTCGCTGAGGAGGGGTGCGTGGGAGGAGTCCACGGTATTCCCCAGGTCGACCGGGTGGCCCCCCGCGGACAGTTGGGCCCAGGGTGGGGACGGAAAGTGGAAGGGAGTGTAGTCGGTGTCGAGCACGGTCGGTCGCAGGAGCCTGCAACGACGCGCTGGATACCGCAAGACGATCAGCCACCGGGGCCGCCCCATAGGTTTCCAGACCCCCAGGGCATCCAGCCACCTGGCGGGCCCCTGGTCCAGGTGATTCTCCAGGTGGCTCCAGAATGTGACCCAGGACGGTTGAAAGGGACTCTTTTTCACCTCGTTGGCCAGCACCTCGAGGGCCTGGGGGACGAATCTCTCCGGACCTCCTGTGGGTTTGAGCTGCATGTCGAGCCAGCGCTCAAATTCTTTTTCGTCGGCCTTTCCCTTGAGGCGTTGGATAGATGGGAAGGCATCCTTTCGTCCACTCGCGGCTTGGAAGACCAATCTCAAACCGCTCAAGTCGAGAACCTGGGCCAGCTGTACCGATTCCGATAGCTCGTTGGGTCGAGATCTCCAACCGGACACGAAGTTCTGGTCGTTGATCTTTTCATCGATGTAGTCGGGATCGAAAGGAGCGTTGATCTTGGTCTTATAGAAATTCTTCAGCTCGTCGTATAGATCTTGTCCGTCGATGGGGGAAGGGATCGCGCGAAGCATTCGCTTTTCCCGTTCTTTCGAGACTCGATGATCCAACGCGAGGTTGCAGGCCAGGAGCCGCTCGGCGGTGTCGCCGTGGTCCCAGAGCTCGAGCAGAGCAGTCTTCCAGGGATGATCCGCTCCGAGCGGTCGATCGAATAACCTCTTCATCCTCCCTCCTTTCCGCGCTCGACCGGCACAAGAAGTATTCGGTCGGGACCAACGAGTACATGACACGAATGATCAGTTCCCGAGAGATCAGATAGCCGAGTGGCAAATCTGGGCGAAGTGTATACCGGACGTCCGGAGGGCTGCAATTTCGGGGCAGATGGAGAAGGCCGGAGCCGGGGCCATGGCCGCGGTACCCCGGGCGCGTATAATGCCCGCGCCAGAGCCAGCTCTGAGGTGAGCCACAATCCACCGGGGGGATCGTGTTCGGTCGGAGTCTGTCGATCGGGAGACCTCGATGATGGCCAGCTCCACCGATGTTTTCGATTCCGGCACGTCCGGCGACCACGAGCTCACCGAGCTGCTGGATCGCTGGAGTCAGGGCGACCGTGGTGCCCGGGATACCCTGGTGCGCCGGGTCATGCCCCAGCTGCGACGCCTGGCGGCCAGCCAGCTGCGTCGAGAGCGGCGCGACCATCCGCTGCAGGCCACGGCCCTGGTCAACGAAGCTTTCTCTCGCCTGCTGGAGCAGCGGGCCCTGCGATTCGAATGCCGCGGGCAGTTCCTCGCTTTCGCTGCCGAGCTGATGCGCCGGGTGCTGGTGGATCATGCCCGAGCCCACAAGGCCCAGAAACGAGGCTCGGGCCAGGAGCTGGCCTCGCTCGACGAAGCTCTCGGCTTCGCCCCCGAGAGGAGTGACGAGCTGATCCAGCTCGACGAAGCCCTGGCCGACCTCGCTCGCTTCAATCCCGAAGGCGCGAGGGTGGTGGAGATGCGCTACTTCGTTGGGCTGAATCACCAGGAGGTGGCCGATGCCCTGGACCTCAACCGTAGCAAGGTCCGGCGCCTGTGGACCGAGTCGAGAGCCTGGCTCTACCTGCAGATGCAGGCCGAGGCACCGGAAGCTCCGTCTCTGGATTCGGAGCCCGGTGACGATGATCCCGAGAAAAAGGCGCCCGAATGAGCACTTTTCCGGCTCGCCTGCGCGTCTCAAAGTAAGAGAGGTACCTCAGAGCGGCCAGGCCGCATAACTTTTTTTCAAAGGGAGATTTACCATGCGTTTGAATGAAATGATCGCTTATCTGAGGAACTGTGGAAGTGCCGGTCCAGGGGAGGCTACGTTTCTCGTAGCGCGGTACAACCTGATGAATGGTGATGGCCCTCAACTCGAAGACTGGTGCCTGGCGGGACCCGCCGAGCTCCAAGAGCTACCTGTGAGCTTCGACCTGCAGCAGGTCGACCTCGACAAGATCGAAGCGTTCTTTCAGGAGTTCACTTCGGGCCAGGAATCCATGAGTGAGTGCCATACGTCGAGCTTTGTTCTGGTGCGTGATCAGGCCGCCAAGAGGCTCGGGGGACCGAAAAGTGTCGAAGACAAGGACATCTGGAGTGTCGGTCAACCGTAGACCTCGTAGTGTCGATTCTGGAAACTATCCGAGTCGAGGCGTGATGCATTTCGTCGCGGTTCTTCTCAGAAAGGAGAGCGAGTGAGCTCGTCGAACGACGAGACCCTGGAGGCGGCGCGCTGGGCCGAGGTGCGCCGCCTCTTTCATCGGGCCCTTTCGCTTCCGGAGCCTCAAAGGAAAGATTATCTCCAGAAAGAGTGCGGAAGCGACGAAGCATTGTTGCGTATGGTGACACACATGGTCGCCGCGGACGCTCCTGCGAAAGGTTTTTTTGTCTCTCCGATACCGCCTTTGTTCCCCCGAGGGCTGAAGCCTGGGCAGGAAGTAGGCTCTTTCCGAATAGTCGAGCGGATCGGTGCCGGCAACATGGGTGAGGTCTACCGGGCGCGGCGCCAGGACGATTTCGAGATGGTCGTGGCTCTGAAGGTGGTGGACGCGGCCAAGGTCAGCGACGAATTGGTCTGGAGATTTCGACACGAGCGCCAGATCCTCGCTTCTCTGGGGCATTCGAACATCGCCCGCATCATCGATGGTGGTACCCTCGACGATGGGCGACCCTGGTTTGCCCTCGAGCTGGTCGAAGGGAAGAGGATCGATCGATATTGTGACGAAAAAAGACTCTCGATCCGGGAACGAATCCTGCTCTTCCGAAAGGTTTGTGCCGCGGTTTCGGCAGCCCACGGGCTGGGCATCGTGCATCGCGACCTGAAACCCGCGAACATCCTGGTCGACGACGAGGGAGAACCGAAGCTGCTGGACTTCGGGATTGCAAAGGTTGTCGAAGGAGAGATTCTCGACGACGATTCGGCCCGGCATCTCACAGGTTCGGGCTCGGGAGATGGGGACCCCTACGACTCGAATCCTCTGACTCCACTCTACGCCAGCCCGGAGCAGGCCCTTCCGCTCCTCGATCC
This sequence comes from uncultured Thermoanaerobaculia bacterium, assembly GCA_964565225.1. Classification (GTDB taxonomy): domain Bacteria; phylum Acidobacteriota; class Thermoanaerobaculia; order Multivoradales; family J023; genus CAZMEL01. The sequence continues at coordinate 18,975 of CAZMEL010000069.1, forward strand.
AGAGGGCGAAGGCCATCCGCCGATCGGAGTGGGGAGCGATGTCTACTCTCTCGGTGTGGTTCTCTTCCAGTTACTCACGGGGCACGTACCCTACCGAACCGGACACCTGACGGTGGTCTTGCGGTCCGTCCTGGAAGACGCTCCGAGGGTTCCGAGCAAGGTGGTGGGGACCACTCGGAAGAAGAAGGGAAACATGTCCGGAGACGTGACTCCGGAAGCGGTGGCTTCGGCTCGCAGGACCGAACCGAAGCGTTTGCGGCGCCGGCTCGCCGGAGATCTCGACGCGATCATTTTTCGAGCCCTGGAGAAGGACCCGAAGCGACGTTACGCGTCTGTAGCCGAGCTCGACTCCGATCTCCGGGCTCACCTGGAGGGATACCCTGTCATGCCGAGACAATCGAATCGTCTGTATCGCGTGGGCCGTTTCCTGCGCCGAAACCCGTTGTTGATCCTCGCGGCCGTGTTTCTTCTCATCGTCGCGGGGACCTATTCCTACATGGACCATCAGGCTCGGGAGCAGGTCTCGAAGACCCGGGATTTCTTGCACAAGCTGGTCCGGATCGATGTCGAAAAGGTCGACTACGACGAGTTCGCCAAGTCATTTCGAGGCGCCATGCGCGACTTCGAGGAGAAGGTCCGGTGGCGCAAGAATGATTGGGTCTGGCTCGCCAACCACCTGGAGGGTCTGGGAATTGATCTCGAGCATGGTGGGCATCTTCGAGAGGCGCGTCTGCTCTACGAAACCGTCCTCGACTTCCGGCGCGAGCACTTCGGGCCTCGACACGAAGATCTGACCGCGGCCTACAGCAATCTGGCAGGTGCCCAGATGCAGCTCGGAGAGTTCGACGAAGCGGAGGAGAATTACCTGAAAGAGATCGAGCTGAGAGAGGAAGTCTTCCGGGACGTTCCCGACCGTCTCAGTAGAGGATGGAACAATCTAGCCGCCATGTATCAGCACCAGGGGGGCGAACACCTGGCCAAAGCCTGGCCGTGGCTGAACAAGGCCTTGGAGCATCGCCGGGAGCAGGTGCGCAGAGCCAGAGAGAAAGGAGGCGATGGCCTCCTCGAGGCAGAGATGAAGTTGCTACCGACCAAGAACAACCTCGGAGTCCAGCTCTTGTTGGAACGGCGGTTTGCCGAAGCCGAGCCTTTGTTCGAACAAGTGCTCGGCGCCTTGCCCGCCTCTTCGTCTTCGGAGAAGCTCCTCCAGAACCGGGCAGGTGTGCTGCGCAATCTTGCTCTGGTACAGCTGGGTCTGGGCCGACCCGAGGCGGCAGAGGCAAGCGCCCGAGAAGCGGTCGACATCTTTCGCGAGACTCTCGGCCACTGGCGGATTGCCGACGCCGAGAGTGTTCTGGGAGCCTGCCTGGCGAGTCAAGATCGTGGGGACGAGGCGAAGTACTTGTTGGATCAGAGCATCAAGGATCTTCAGATCCTACTGGGCAAGGGATCACGCCATGCGCGGGAAGCCGGAGAGCGAAACCTGTGGTTGGGAATCCCCTCGGGCGAAGAAGTCAATGCTTCTTCGGGGTGAAGATCGATCGAGGATGAATGCCGGCTGCTACCCCACGAATTTGTATCCCAGCCGGTGCACGGTGATGATGAAGCGCGGCGCGGAGGGACATTGCTCGATTTTCTTTCGCAGCTTGGCGATGTGACTGTCGACAGTGCGGGTGAAGGGAATGGCGTCGTAGCCCCAGACCTCGTCGAGCAGCTGGTCGCGGGTGACCACGGCACCGCGGTGGCGGACGAAGAGCTCGAGCAGGCGCAGCTCGCGGGCGGTGAGCTCGAGCTCTTCTCCCGCCCTGGTGGCGCGATGGCCCTTGAAATCGACCTGCACGTCGCCGAATTCGTAGGTCTCCGGCGGCGCCTTGCGCAGGGACCCGCCGGCCCGGCGCAGCAGCGCTTCGACCCGGGTGGCGAGCTCGAGGAAGCTGAAGGGCTTGGTGACGTAGTCGTCGGCCCCGAGCTTGAGGCCGAGCACCTTGTCGACCTCCTGGCCACGGGCGGTGAGCATCAGGATGGGGACGTCGTCGCCATCCGCTCGCAGGCGTTGGCAGACCTCCAGGCCGCTCATCTTCGGCAGCATGACATCGAGCACGATCAGGTCGGGCCGCTGTTTCGACACCGCGCGCAGGGCCGCCTCGCCGTCGCGGGCGGTGTGCACCTCGTAACCCTCGAACTGGAATCCGTCTTCGAGGGCCACCATCATGGCGTCGTCGTCTTCGACGATCAGGAGCGCGCCGCGGGACGTTTCGTTGGACATGGGCGGTCGGCCTCCCTTCAGGCGGTGTGGGCGGAGGGTAGGGGCACCGGCTCGGCGGTTCCGGCCTCGGCCAGGGGCAGGTAGAGAGTGAAAGTGCTGCCCTGGCCGAGACGGCTGCGGACTTCGACCCGGCCACCGTGGGCGGCGGCGATGTGCTGCACCAGCGACAGGCCCAGGCCGCAACCCTTGACGTCGTGGGTCAGGCGGCTGCCGACCCGGTGAAAGCGATCGAAGATGTGTTTCTGCTCGGCGCGGGAAATGCCGATGCCGTGATCGGTCACCTCGAGGGCCACCTCGTCGCCTTCTCGCCGCAAGCACAGCTCGATTCGTTTCGACTCTCCCGAGTACTTCACCGCGTTGTCGAGGAGATTGAACAGGGCCTGGCCCACGGCGTCGCGGTCGGCCCGGATCGGTGGAGTGGCAGGGGTTTCCGACCATTCGAGGGTGAATCCCTGGTGGTGGAGGCGGATCTGCCAGGTCTCCAGCATCCGGTGTACCACCTCGGCCAGATCCACGGTCTCGAAGGTGTATTCCTTGCGGCCCGATTCGATGCGAGAGAAGTCGAGGATGTTGTCGATCAGCTGAGTCAGGCGCCGGCTCTCGGCCTCGATGTAATCTCCGTACTGGCGCACCTTCTCGGGAGCCTTCACCTTGCCGAGACGCAGGAGCTCCCCGAAGACGCGGATCGAGGCGAGAGGTGTGCGCAGCTCGTGGGAGACGTTGGAAACGAAGTCGTTCTTCATCTCCGAGAGATGCATCTCCCGGCTGGTGGCGCGCAGGAGCAAGGCGAGGCCGCCGATCACCAGGGCACTCAACACCACGGTGAGGCTCAGGTTGAAGGCGAAGTTGGTCCGGGCCCAGTCGCGCGGGGCGGTGCTCGAGCCGGTGAGGTAGATCTTCCAGTTGGTGAAGACGAAGATCAGGTTGCGGAAGATCGGCCGGTCGGCTGGGTCCCCGAAACCCCTCTCGGGGGCCGGTTTCCCGAGCACCCAGTGGCCGTTGTCGGCGCGCACGCTCACCTGCAGCTGCTCGCGCTTCGCCATCTCGGGAAGGGCTCCCTCGATGGCTTCGGGCAGGACCGTCCGGACGAAATATTCCTGGTCGAGAACCATACCGACGAGGCCGGTCACCCGGGAGTCGGGGCCGCGCAATGGCTTCAGCAGCATGCGGTGCTCGCGATTCTTCTGCTCGTGGATCAAGGCGTCGTCGTCCACCGGTCCACCCTTCTGGTGCAGGACTCTCCAGGGGGCGATCGCCATGGAGATGGCGGCCAGCTCGGCGTTCGACTCCGGGCTGGATTCGGGTGCCACGAGGAGCTGGCGGTCGGGGTCGTAGATCTCCAGGCTCTCCGCCATCGGCCGCTGGAAGTCGACCACGAAGAGGCGGCGGGCCACGGGATCGAAACGTTTCTCGAAGAACTTGGGGATCTTGTGGCGGAAGGCCGGCTCGGTGATGCCCGCCGGCAGGGTCAAGAGGCCGTCGGCCGCGCTCCAATACCGGAGCTTGATCTCTTTGGCGATCACCCCGAGGTAGTTGTGGAGCGCTTCTTCCCGGGCGATGGTCGAGGTGCGCTCGAGATCCTGCAGCCAGCGGTACTGCAGCCAGAGGAGAACGGCCAGGGGCAGGAGCACCGAGAGGGAGCCGATCCACAATACCCGCCGGGTCCGTGCCGGCCGGCGCAGCTCGGGCCGGATTTCACCGGAGCGGAAGTTGCCGCCGGAGCCTGGTGTAGAGCTCTCCATGATGGCGCATTATCGCCGATTCCCGCCGGGAAGCGGGGTAGGGCTCGGGCCTTTTGCAAGATCTGACCGCTTTTACAAATCGTTACAAATGGTCGCGAAAGCCCAGGAGCTTCGACGAGATTCTGCGTCGTCGCCAAGACCGACATACCGGATCTCCATAGGGTACTGGACGAGGCCGGCGGAGTGGCTCGGCTTCGAGATCGACGTCCAGAACAACTCTCAGGAGGCAACATGCACAAGTCTCATACCCCGCGTACGCTCTTCGCCCTGACCCTCACCGTCTTCGCCTTCTTGCTCGCGGGCAGCGCCATCGCCGGAGATCGCCACGAGCGCTGCAACCTCGACACCCAGGAATGCCTCGACAAAATGGCGGCCAAGATGCGCTCCAAGGGCTGGCTCGGGATCGAGACCACCAAGGTCGACGACGGCTGGTACAAGATTTCCACCGTGAAGGCCTCGAGCCCGGCTGCCGAGGCCGGCCTGCAGGCGGGCGACGTCTTGCTGGCGCTGAACGGCGTCAAGCTCAACGCCAACAACAAGGCCGAGCTCGAGAAGGTGAAGAAGACCCTCGGTCCCGGCAAGACCGCCAACTATGTGGTGAAACGCCAGGGAGCCAAGGTGCAGGTTGCGGTCACCCTCTCCCACGTGCCCGAGATCCAGATCGCCGAGTGGATCGGCCAGCACCTGCTTGAGCATCACACCGGGGAGCAGATCGCGGCGGCGAACTGAGCCCGCCGATCACCGGATTCCTCGTCGGTCTCCCGGCCGGCGAGGACCGGTGAACGGGGCGGTTCCGGGTCGCCGCTTCAGATGCGGAAGATGAGGGTGGCGAAGGTCAGCCCCAGCACCGTGGTGAGCACCAAGAAATAGCTCATCAGCAAAAACAGGAGCTGGACCAGAGTCAGCTTCCAGGTCCGGCCATACTCCATCGTCTGTAGCTTCGACTCCTTTTCTTCGAGAATCGGGGCCAGCCAGGGCAAGGTCTTTCCCTCCGGCGTGGTGCCGATCTCCATACGCCCCAGGGAGGGGTCTTCCGCATCCCGGCCCACCAGCTGCCCCCCGACATAGAGGTTGTACTGCCGCGCGTCGGGCACGGGCACGTCGACGAAGAGGAAGAGCAACAGGCTGAAGACCAGGTACATACGTGCCGGAGGGAGCAGGGAAGCGCGCTGGCCTTCGAGGTAGAGCTCGCTCAGCCGACCGGGTTGCAGGCAGAGGATTCGAAGGGACCGCAGGCAGCGGGCGTCTCGGTCCGCCGCTTTTTTCCGATCTCGGTAGACTACGGATTCGATTCGAGATGGACACATCGAAGGGCCCGATTGCGCTATACGTAGTGAGAGCGTGCATCGAGCCGCGATCGACGCCGCGACCGATTCGACCGATCTGGAGGAGTTATGCACAAGTTCTTGATCGTAGGCCTGCTGGTTTTCTCGAGCGTACCCTTCGCTCGAGCTCAGGATGGGGACTGGGGGAGCTTCATGAGCTTCCGTACCGAGATGGATCGCCTCTCCCGCGAGAGCCGGCTGCAGAATCCGTTGCTGCTGCTGGATTTTTCCTGCTCCGGGGAAGAGGGCGGCTGCGACCCGATCCTTCGGATGTTCGTTCGCACCGCCAGCACCGACAAGTATCGTCTACCGATGCTGCCGCCCCGGCTGAGCCTGGAGAACGGAGAGATCAAGGCCGACAAGAAGCGCTACAAGACCGAAAAGAAGCAAGGGGAAGCGCTCCTGGCCGAGGCCTGCGAGACCCTGCCGCAGACCGAGATCTGTGACGGCCCGTGGGGCCTCAAAAAGATCTTCAAGTTGAGCGAGCTGGAAGGCGAGGGTGCTTTCGCGCTCAAGCTGCAGACCCACCTGCAGAAACCCGGAGCCACCAGCTCCCAGGTCGGAGCCGATTCGCCCGAGCAGACCCTGAGGATGGAGATTCCCCTGGCGGCGGTATCGCAGCGCGTGGTCGTCTTCTTGTGGGAAGAAAACGGTGTGCTCAACTTGCCGCAGACATTCGTTCCGGGCGCTTCCTGAGGCGTTCTCGAGATGAAACTCGGGAAGGTGCAGCGGGAGGAGGTGAGAGTCGGAAAGAGGTTGTGGCGTTCCTGCTTCTGGATCGGGCTGGCGCTCGCCGGCTTTGCGGGATCGGTGGTGGGGCAGGGGGGAGGTGAGGCCTCCTACCCGACGACCACCAGGCCCTGGTTTCGCCTCGACACCGCCAACTTCACCTTTCTCAGTCAGGTCGACGAGGCCACCACCCGCAAGATGGCGGGCGACCTCGAGCGCTTGCGTTCGGTGCTGACCCGGCTCGCGCCCGAGAGCCAGCTCGAGTCGCCGGTTCCGTCGTACATCTTCCTCTTCGCCGACGCCGAAGAGCTGGAGCCCTTCTTTCTGCGCCGGCAGGGCCGGGTCGTCGAAGGGACTTCTTTCTTCGTACCCCATCGCCATGCCAATTTCGGGGTGGTCAATGCCGATCCGGCTCTCGAGCCCACCCGTTTTCTGTACACCCAGTATCTGCACCAGCTCCTGGCCGAGCAGTTTCCGCAGCTACCTCTCTGGTTCCGCCACGGCCTGGCCGCGTACTACAGCACCTTCGAGGCCACCGACGACCAGGCTCTGATCGGGAAACCCTCTCGGAAGCACCTCTCCGAGATCCGGCTCCTGGACGACGTGGACCTCTCCTACGGCGAGCTGCTGGCTCTGCGCGAGCCGCCCCTGCAGGACGCGGGGCTGATGAGCCAGCTCACGGTGCGCTCGTGGTTGTTGGTGCACTACCTGCTCAACGACCCCGAACGTCGAGAGAAGACCCCGCAGCTGGTGCGCCGCCTGCTCCGAGGAGAGGGCTCGGGCCAGGCTCTCGCAGAGATTTTCGGCATCGTTCCGAGCGAGATGGGCAAGCGCCTCTCCGAGTACCGGTACCAGGAGGAAGGTTTGCCCTACTGGCGGGTCGAGGTGAAGACCACCGCGCTCGAGGTGGCCCTCTACCAGCCCCTGTCGGCCTACGAGACGTCTTTCTTCCTCGGCGATCTCCTGTTGCACAGCGCTCCGGATCGCCGTGCCGAGGCGGCCGCTCTCTTCGAGCGTTCCCTGGCCCTCGCGAATCGACTCGGCGTACAGCACGGGGCCGCTTTTGCCGGGCTCGGCGAGGTTTCCGAGCTCGACGGCGACCTCGCCGCGGCCAGCCGCCACTATGCTCTGGCGGTGGAGCAGGCGGCCGGCGACAGCCTGGTGCAGTACCTCTACGGCCAGAGCCTGCTCGCCGCGGTCGGGCCTCGGCGACCCGAGAGCGACGAGGGGTCGGAGCTCCTGGACCGGGCGATCTCGGCCTTGCAAGAAAGTGTGGATTTGGATCCGGCCTTCGCCGAAGGTTGGGCTCTTCTCGGCTACGCCCATGGTCTCGAGACCGCGCCGAGCGGCGATGCGGTCGCGGCTCTCGAGCGAGCCCTGGAGCTGTTGCCCGGCCGTACCGACATCGCTCTGAACCTGGTCCTCGCCTACGCCCGCCAGGGCCAGCAGGAAGCGGCGGAGACCGCGTTCTTCGACATGGCGCGGATGGGAGCCGGCCGGGCCGATCTCGCGCGGGCGGCGGAGATCTTGTTGCAGATGGACTACCGCGAGGCGAATCGGCTGGTCCGGCAAGAAAACCGCCTGGAAGACGCCATCGCCCTCTTCGCCCGGGTGCGGGCCGAGAGCATGGACCCCGCACTACGGCAGCGGGCCGACGAGCGGATCACCAAGCTCGCCACGGCGGCCCAGCACAACCAGTTCGCCGATCTCTACCAGCGGACGGTGGACCTCTGGCGGCAATCCGCCGAGGATCCCACATCTCTGGAGATGGCCCTGGTCGAGCTCGAGAGCCGGGCTCGCTCCGAACTCCAGAAGAAAGCGGTCGCCAGCCTGCGGCAGCGAGTCGCCGCCTACGCCTCCCGATAGGCGAGTTGGCCCCGGGATCTGGCTCGGCTCCTCGAAGGGATGTTTTTCGGTACGATAAGGCCAGATTCCGAAGCCGCTCGTAGATCCAGCTGACCCCGAACCGAACCGGCCGCCCGGCCTACCCGCCGGTAGAACGAGGAGAATGCTCGTATGTGGAGAGAGTCCGTTTCCCTGGCACTGCTCTGTGCCGCCCTGCCGATCGCCGCGGAGGAGCGGCAGGAGCTGCCCCAGCCCGACGTCGTTCCCGGGTACCAGCAGCTGGCACCGCGAGGTGTTTTTCCCGCCCTCGTAGATCCCGATTTCGTGTCTGCCGCCGATGCGGAGATTCCCGACGACGCCTGGGTGCTGGGCTTCGCCTCCGAGGGCGAGGCCTACGCCTATGACCTCGAGCTCTTGAACTCCCACGAGGTCGTGAATCACCGGCTCGGCGAACGCAACATCGCCGCCGTCTGGTGACCGCTCGCCAACACGGCTGTCGTGTACAGCCGCGACGTGGGTGGAAAGACCTACACCTTCGAAGTGAGTGGAGGGCTGCTCAACGCCGGGCTCGTGCTCCAGGATCGAGAGACCGACTCCTACTGGTCGATCATCACCGAAACCGCGCTGAAAGGGCCGGCCGAAGGCGCCGAGCTCGACACTCTGCCGGGTGCGGTGAAGACCACCTGGGGAGAATGGCGCCGAGAGCATCCTCGGACCCGCGTTCTGTCGGTGGACGGAGTCGAGCACGCGACGGGAGAGAAGTACCAGAAGTACTTCGCCTCCGAAAAGGGGTTCCGGGACATGGAGGCGACCGACCGGCGCCTGCCCGACAAGGAATCGATCTATGCCTTCTTCGACGGCGAGACCGCCAGCGCCGTCGCCCATCGGAGCTTCCTCGGCGGTGGGGCATTCGAGCTCCGGGACGGCCGCCAGCTCTTCCTCTACCGGCTCGACGACGACTCCCACTATCGGTCGACCTCCGCCTTCACCGCTCCACCGAGAGGTCGGTTCGTTCGTGCCGGGGACCGATGGCAACTGGAGCTGGGCGACCGGGTGGTCGCCTGGAATCCGCAATCCCGCGCATTCGAGGGTGAGATCGAGCTCCAGGATCCGGGTGGCTTCGATACCTTCTGGTATATCTGGAGCCTGACCCACGAGAACAGCTCGATTCTCGGGCCGCCATCGGTCGACTGATCGGACCCTGGCTGCGACTCAGGGCTTCGGTTTCGAGCGCAGGGCCTTCTGCAGAGCCGAGCCCCTGGGGCTGCCCAGGCCGGTAACGGCATCCCAGCCGGTGGTGGCGTGGTAGGCACCGTTGCCGCCGGCCTCCACGTCGTGAAAGGTACCTTCGAGGCCGTAGAGGGTCGGATTCAAGGGACCCCAGGCAAAGCCGTTGGCCTGGTTGATCCGGGCCATCAGCGCCGACCACAGAGGAGCCACCGCGCTGGTGCCGCCGTGGGTGACCCAGGCGCCGTGGATGTAGGTCAAGTAGCCGGTGTAGGGGTCGGCATTGCCCGCCACATCGGGCACTCCGCGGCCCTCGTAGCCCGGGCAGACGGTGCCCGTTCCCGGCTCGGGCAGACTCTTCTTCGGCTGGTAGGCCGGTCGGGGGAAGAGGCAGCTGATCCCGCCGCCGCTGCCCGCCCAGGCGGTCTCGCTCTTCCACTGCGACTGGTGGGCGAAGAGGCTGGTACCGCCGCAGGCGGTGACCTCGGGAATGGAGGCGGGGAACATGGTCGAGATCTGGTTCTTCAATCCCGCGCCGGCGCCGGAGTCGCCACTGGCGACGAAGACCGTGACCCCGGTCGCGGCCCGGATGATCGAGCGCATATGGCCGGCGAGGGCCCGGGACCAGTTGAGCTCGGGGCCGCCCCAGCTGATCGAGAGCACCGAAGGGGAGAAGTGGGAGTCGGTGAGGGCGTCCTGCACCGTGTCGATGACTCCTTGCTGGGTGTGCGTGCCGAAGTAGACCGCCAT
>CAZMEL010000070.1:0-28274 GCA_964565225.1 uncultured Thermoanaerobaculia bacterium
CCCAACCACCAGAGTCTGCGGGCCGTCGGCCGGGCTCTCCAGGGGCGGTGGGAACACCAGGTACTGGTCGTCGCCCTCGCCGGTCGCACCGAGGCTCGCCCCCGGAATCGACGATGCGATGATGCCGACGGTGCAAACGAACGACAGAGAGCTCACGACTCGAGCTGGAATCCCATCACGATCAGCACTCATTTCGACTCCTCCAAGACCCGTCTGCCGGGATCGGTTCGCTCTTACCGGTTGGCCCGGGGGCCGCTGGCCCCGGATCGATTGCCTCGGGGCCAACGATAGAGGGCGGCATCGGTCGCCATGGCGCCGCCGAAGGCCGCGAAGATCAGCAGATCGCCGCTCTCGAATCTTCCTTGCCGAGCGTAGTGGGCGAGGGTGATGGGATCGATGCCGAAGACGTGTTGCCACGCTCGACGATCCGCGTCAGCACTCGCTCCTGCGGAATGCCGAGCCGGGCTCCGATCTGCCGCACCATGCCGAGATTCGAGTTGTGTGGTATCAGAGAGGTCGACACGGCCCGGATGGCGTAGCGATGGATGCCCTTGCCGTGGTCGAGCATCGAGGCGTCGGCCTGCGGAAACGTCGAGTCGTCGGGGTGGGTGCCGATCTTCAGGCATCTTCGAACTGCCTCAGTCTTCTCTCGAGGTCTTGAGATGGCTCGACGAGCAGACCCTGGTCGTAGGCGAAGCGATATTCCAGAGCTTCGAGTAGTGTTCTGCGCTGCGTCAAGAATTCGACCCAACCTTCGGCGTCGTCTTTGTTGGGGGTCGGAATGCGAGGAACGAGATGCTCGAGTCGCTCGGGAACACCAGGGCGCGAGAGAAGATGTTCGCGGAGGTCTTTGGCGCCGTCTCGCGAGACGATGATTCGGTTGGCAGGACTGCTGAACAACTTACTCAAACGGTCTCTGTCCGCACCACGGTGGCTCTTGAGCAGGTTCCTCGTCACCAGATGTTGCACGGCATCGGCGCCTTGCTCGTTCAGGAGCGAAACAGCAGCGCCGCCATGATTGCCGGCCCATTCCGCCATCCGAAGAGAGAGACCTTTGGTCCTGGCGTGCCGGAAGTCGAATCGAGAGGGAAGGGGGGCGAGGTCGGTCGTGGGTTTCATGAGCACTTTCGGTGCCTTGTCTGTTTCGCGAACCAGCTTGCGGATGTTCTCCGTTGCTCGACGGATTCTGGAGCTGTTCGAGCCTCCAGCGAACTCGACGTAGAGAGTCCACCACAACCAATAGCGAAATGCGTCGTCGAGAGCTCTTGCCTCGGCATTTGCGAGCTCTAGCCCTACCGCCAGCATCGAGGGAATGACGGCGTATGGCAGGACCCCGAAAGATCTGATGTTGCACTGTTCGGAAAGGAATTCGACGGCCTTGGCCACATGGCGCGCGGCGTCGTCGAGAATTTCGGGGTTCTCGGCCAGGCGTTTGCTGATGGTGTCGATATCGTCGTAGAGATCGAGCCCGAGAGACAGCTTGCAGGCGTTGACGATCACCTGGTCCAGGGCGTCGTTGTCGGTCCGCCAAGCCTTGTCGGCGAAGACCTCTTCTCGGAGGTCGGCGAGCTTTTCGTTGAGGGAGAAGTCGGATTTCCAGGTCAGAGCGTGGATCATGTGTACCGGATTCATGTCGGTACCGGTGCTGTTGATCTTCTGGAAGATCCGGGTCGCCTGGTCGACCTCGTCGGTGACCACCGGCAAGATCGGGACCTTGAATCCGTAGATGGCGTTGGCGATTCGCTCGGAACGTTCGACGAGCTCTTCTCCGGCTTCGGCATCGAGAGCTCGTTGAAAGCGCATCCGGCCGATGCTGTCGAGCGCCAGCCGCAGTGAAAAATAGTGGTGTCCGGGTTGGCGGCCATCGGCCGCCATGATGAATTCCTCCTCTCCGAGGTCGTAGAGGATTTCCCAGGCGATTTCTTCCTCCGAGCCCTCGGTCGGGAGGTCACCGGGCCGGCCCATCAAAGCGCCGACCAGGGTCGAGAGGCGTTGATGACCATCGAGCACGAAGGCTCCGAACTCATTCTGTGCAGAGGGGATCTCGAGGGGACCCAGACGATCGAAGGAAGCGAGCTGGATCGAGGTCCGCCACAGCATCACGCTTCCGATCGGCCAGCCAGAGCACACGCTGCGCAAGAGGTCGAGGCGCTGCTCGTCGGTCCAGACCACGGGTCTCTGAAACCTCGGGACGCGAACGAGCCCGGCGGCGATTTCTTCCAAGATCTGAAAGAGCGGCTGGACGATGGGATCCTTGATATGAGCAGGCGTCTTCATCTTCTCTTTGTATCACCTGTCGCCTAGGAGACGTTCGATCACGGGGTGTATCTCGTCGATCGAGGAGTCATCCCAAAACCATCCATGGTTGTGGAGTGCCTCGGCCGAGGAGAAGAGCTTCGAGAGATCCGAACCGAAGCCTGGCAGTAGGCTCGTCCGGTCGGCCTCGTCGAGCCCGGAGAAGAGAGCAGCATGAGCAGCCGCTGCCTCCTGCTCTTGCCCGGAGGCTCGGCTTTCTCGTTCGACTCTCTTTTCATCGCCACGTAGGCCGCGCTTCATGTTGAAGTGGCTCCGTTGCTCGAGGGTCATTCGACGAAAGGCTCGGGCCTTGCGTCTTCCTTGGGCATCCTTTGCCGTCCTCTCCAAGGCTGCCGGAGGTAGGTAGTTTTCGGCGGCTCGTCTTTTCAACTGATGGTGGGCAATGTTCAACTGCTCACACTTGTGGCGGAGCCTTCGGCTATCTTTCGAGGGTCGAGCAGGGGCCAGGGCGTCGCTATCGAAGAGGAACCATGTGCGGCGACGAAAGAGCGGCTCGCCTTTCCTCTGCTCCAGGGTCTGCAACATTTCTGTCAGGCCACCGCCGTGATCGAAGCGGAGCCAACCTCGTTCTTCGTTCTTCCGCAGTTCCTTGCGCTGGAATCGGTCCGCCAGACAACGGAGGAAGGCTGCGTCGTGCCGCTGGTTCTCGACCAGCAAGACCAGCGGCTGCTGCAGAAAGCCCAAGGCTACTGCGAGTGGTAAGACGGGCGTTGTTTCCCATTTCGGCGCGTCGACGCGGTCGATCCGGATCTGGCGGGTGGGTGGATGACGGGATTCGAGCTCGAGGGATTGATCGATCGCGAAAGTAATCTCGTCTCGCATAGAAGGATTTTGTTGTTCGCTCCATCCGAGAAACGAAGGATCCTGGAGGGGCTCCGGCAAGACGATGTGTTGCCCTTCGGCTGCCATGCGGAAGAGCGTCGCGAGCTCGAGGGTAGAAACGCGATCAGGCTCGAAAAGACAAGCGGCGACGAGGGCTTTCACGAGGCTGCACGTTCCCGGCGGAGGAGGTAGAGCTCACGAGCTTGTTCGGTGTCTTCGGAGAAAACTCCACGCGGCCATCCACCCAAGACTCGGCCATCGTCCGAGAACTCCAGGCGGCGCAGATGGCTCCGGCCGTCCTCGAGCTTCTCTACCCAATACGCGAGCACGGCTCCGGGCGAAAGGGCCCCGCGCGCGATGCTCAGCTGCACGGCTAGCATCAGGTGTTCGGAATGAGTTTCCACGAGGAGAGAGGGACCCCGGTCGCGGGCAGCCAACTCCACCAGGCGTTCTCCGAGCGCGATTTCGGCGGCCGGATGGAGATGGAGCTCCGGCTGCTCCAGCGCCAGGACCCTACCCTCTGCGGCTCTGGCCATTTCGAGTGCCACCAAGACCGGTAACACCTGGGCCACTCCTTCTCCGGTATCGGCAAAGTGGATTCCCAGGCCGGGCCGCTCGACGGGATCCAGAGTGAAGAAGAAATCGTCTCCCCGATCGTCGAGGCGAACTCTGGCGGAGAATTGCCGTTCGAACCAAGACGAAACCCGCTCGAGCAGATTTCCACCTTCCAGGGAGTCGTAGAGCAGGACGTCGGCAAAGCCCTGTCCGGCGTCGCCGAGGCGTTCTGGAGCAAAGCCGGCGGGTGTGTAAGAACGCTCGGGAAGAGCACGCATCGACCCCAGCCAATGGATATTTCGAGCCAGCGCTTCGAGGTCTTTGGCTGCTGCGGCGAGAAGTGGCGCGTTGGGATGTGAGGCGTCCGTCGTGAGGGCTTTCAGACCACCAAAGCTCAAGCCGACAACTTTGCTGCCACTGTCGAATTCGTAGAGACTCCCGATTTTCTTGGCCTCGGATTCCGGGACCCAATGAGCGGAAAAGCGCACTCTCGCCCGCTCGATCGTGAGCTGAGAGACGACCTGACGCCGCAGCTCGGGAAGATCACGAACCGTAACTTCGTACCGCGAGTCGATTCCCCAGGCGAGGCTCATTTCGATGCCGGGAGTGCTCACGAGTCTGCACCTGAGGTCGTCGAACGTACAGCCTCGTGCTGCCGGAGAGCTCTTCAGATTCAAAGGACTCGGCCCGTTGCTCTCGAGAGAGCTTGCGATCAGAGGGAGCGCCCGCAGAAGGGCGCTCTTGCCGGCGTTGTTGTATCCGAAGAGAAGGGTCAGAGGGCGAAGCTCTACTGTGGTGGGATCCTGAAAGGAGCGGTAGCGGGCGACGGTATAAGACTTCAGCATGTCGGCACTGATCTCTCGGGCATGGGGAGTCATTCTATCTTTTTCCCAGGGTACTCCGAAGGAAGGATGTGGTCCTCGAGCTCGGAACTCGAATTCCGGGTGGAGCCGCAACGGGACGATAGCAGAACCCTACGGATCCGAAAGCCCTCCGGCCTACCCGGGCGGCCCTGCCGCCGGATATCTACGACCAGCTCGTCGAGGCGGCCGGCGGCCTCCGGAACCCTCGACCGGGCCCTCGAGAGGCTGGATCCCATCTTGCCGAAGCTCGTCCGCCGACCTTCGCCATCGTTCATCGACCTGCGGTGGAACCGAAGGGTTCTGTTCCAACCCTCGGCGGTGGTTCCCGGAGAGCCTGTTCACCCATAGAGCCTGCCGGGTCTCGCTGGAGCTCGGCCAGTCGCCCGACCAGCCAGATGAACGGCTCGACCTGGCCGCTCAACACACATTCTCCCCGGATCGTGCTGTCGAGGAGCCCTCGCACATCCGACGAGCACAGGGCGGAAACCGCCCGGCGGTCGGTGAGGAGCAAGGAACAGGAGGGGGTTCCCGCCGTCTCGTGGGCTCCCACGGAAACGCCTCGCTCCCGGCAGACGATCTGGATCGGCTCTCCGGAATCGGGAAGCTCGACCGACACGGCGAGATCCGGCATCTGGCCCGGCGCTCCGGCACCTTTTCTCTTCAGGTAGGTGGAAAAGGTGTCGGCCCATTCTTCGACGCCGGCTCGCCCGGGCTGTGTATCGTCCGGGCCCTCCGCGGCATCCTGCGGCTTTTCTTCGGCCTCGCGCTCCGCGTCGATCAGGGCCTCGAGCGTCTTGTCGACGTCGTCTCGGGTGTGAGAAGCGGAGCAGATGAACCGCAGGCGGCCCCGCCCGCTCTCCACGATCGGATACGTCACGGCCGACGTGTGAATGCCGCGTTCGAACAGGCCGTTGACGATCCTGAAGAGCTTTTCCTTGTCGGAGAAATGGGGGGTGACGATGGGGCCGTCCCCGGTCCCGAGGTCGTACCCCGCGTCGGAGAATCGTTTCCGCATGTAGCGGGTCGTATCCCAGAGTCGGTCGCGCAGAGAGTCGTCGGCGCGGAGCCGGCGCAGGGCGGCGAGGGCTGCCGCGATGTCGGCGGGGCTGGTCGAAGCCTGGAAGATGAAGGCCCTGGAAGACGATTTCAGCAGGGCGACATGCTCCTCTCGGGCGGCGACGACACCTCCGAGGCTGCCGAGCGCCTTGGAGAGTGTCGTCATGATGAAGTCGACCTGGTCGGTGACCCCCTGCGCCGCGCAGAGACCGGCACCTCGGGGGCCATAGAAACCGAAGGAATGGGCTTCGTCCACGAAAACGAGCGCGTCGTATTTCTTCGCGGTGTGGGCGATCTCCGCCACCGGCGCCGCTCCTTCTCCCATGCTGTAGACCCCTTCGAGGACGACGAGGATCGTGCGGTAGGGCGAGGCTTCGGTCGCGAGGACGGATTCCAGGTCCGAGGGATCGTTGTGTCGAAAGGTCCGGATCTTGGCGCCGCACAGCCGCGCGCCGTCGACGATGGAAGCGTGGCACAGCTGGTCCATCACCACGACATCGTTGGTGCCGAGAAGGCCCGCGATGGCCCCGAGATTCGCCGTGTAGCCGGTGGGGAACAGGCAGGCGGCCGGTTTTCCCACCAGCTCGGCAAAGGCTCCCTCGAAATCCAGGTGGAGGTCGGTGATGCCGGATGCCGCCGCGGAGGTTCCCATGCCGGTGCCGAAACGCTCGAGGGCGGACCCGGCTTCCTCGATCACTTTCCGGTCGCGGTTCAGACCGAGGTAGAGGTTGGTGGTCCAGATGATGGCCTTGCGCTCTTGGTCGGAATCGACGTCGGCGACGATGCCACTCCGCCCGCTTCCGGTACGTACCAGCTTGCAGAAGGGGTCTCCGGGGCGGCTCACCAGGTGTTTGAGCTCCCGCACGAGCGTTCCCTTGTCGGTCGCCGACCAGGACGCGGCCTTCCCGGCCACGAATGGCGGGTAGCAGGACCGGATCTGCGCCTGGAAGCTGCCGAGCGTATTCGAGGCTTCACCGCGGGCCGTTGCGGCCGCGGCGCGCTCGGTGCCGTTCTCCATCACGTCGAGGAGATCCTCGGCCAGGGCAGCCGGAGTTGCGCTCTCGAAGATGGCCGATACCGGCAGCTCTCGATCGACCATCGCACCCAGCCGAGAGGCCAGCTCCACCCTGGTCAAGGAGTCGATTCCGAGGTCCTCCAGAGAGTGGTCCGGCAGGACTCGCTCGGGATCCGGCAAACGAAGGACGGACGCGATCTCGCCCTGGATGCTCGCGAGCAGGGCCGCATGCCGATCGCCCTGAGAAAGGCCCGCGAGGCCCTGCCGCCCGCTCCCGGTGTCGTTGGCGGCGTCGGAGCCGATGAGAGATGCCCGTTCTTCGAGCTCTCCGCGAGGACGGCTCACATCCGGCTTCGGCAGCCTCTTGCGGTCGAGCTTGCCATTGGGCAGTCGCGGCAGCTCCTCGAGAAACATCACGACCCGCGGCACCATGTACCTCGGAAGGTGCTGCGCCAGGTGCGTGCGCGCCGCTTCACTCGTCAGCGCTCGGTCCCGGCTCACCACGTATCCCACGAGCCTCTGCTGACCACCGACCCCGTTCACGACCGCCGCGGCGGCGCCGTCCACACCCTCCATCGCCTCCAGCGCCGACTCGATCTCCTCGAGCTCGATCCGGAAGCCGCGGATCTTCGTCTGCTGATCGACCCGACCCAGGAACTCGATCTCGCCGCCCTCGGTCCACCGGCACAGGTCTCCCGTTCGATACAGCCGCACCTCCGGTATCGGCCCGCCCGGATCCACCTCGAGGAAGCGCTCCTGCGTCAGCGCCTCGTCGTGCAGGTAGCCGCGCGCCAGCTTGTCTCCCGCCAGGAACAGCTCTCCGATTTCTCCCACGGAAACCGGCAGCATGGAATCGTCCAGGATGTACGATCGCGAGCCCGGCACCGACCGGCCGATCGTGATCGTCTCCATTCCGACCGAAATCTCTCTCGTCGTCGAATAGACCGTATCTTCGGTCGGCCCGTACACGTTGACCACCCTCGGCGCCGGCTCCAGCGCGTGCAGCCGGTCCACGAGCGACCGTTTGAGCACCTCGCCGCCGAGAAAGACACAGCGGATTCCCCCGGGCAGGCGGCCGGCGGTGAGCAATGCCTGCATCGCCGAGGGCACCATGACACACATCCGCACCCGGTCCGCCGCCGGCAGCTCCAGCAGCTCCAGCACGTTCTCCGCCAGCACCAAGGTCCCACCCAGCGACAACGTACCCAGGATCTCCAGGACCGACGCATCGAAACAAATCGAGGCCGCGGCCAGCACTCCCGCCAGCTCCTCGTCGTCCAGCAGCTCGCCCAGCGACCGGGTCAGCGCCACCACGCTGCGATGCTCCACGGCCACCCCCTTCGGCCGCCCGGTCGAGCCGGAGGTGTAGAGCACATACGCCAGATCCTGGGCAGCCGGACCGGCCAGGCCATCCGCAGTCCGTTCTCCGACCTCGTCGAGCCGCAGAAGCTCGGGAACCCCCTCGCAGAGCCTCGCCATGGCCTCGTGGTCCACGATGGCGGCCGCCACGCCCGCGTGCTCCAGCATGTAGCGCACCCGTTCCCGCGGGTACGCCGGATCCAGCGGCACATAGGCACACCCCGCTCGCAACACCCCCACCAGGGCCGCCACCAGCTCCCACGTTCGGCTCATACAGACCCCGATCAAGGAGCCGGGCTCCACGCCCCGGTCCCCGAGCTCACCGGCGCTCGCGCTCGCCCGCTTCGCCAGCCGCTCGTAGGCGATTTCCGTTTCGCCGTCGACGATCGCCGTCCGTCCGGGATGCAGCTGCGCCTGCTCCTCGATGAGCGCCCAGACCGTTTCGGCCGGGTCGTACGACTCCTGCGCCCGAAGGGTGGCTCCCCCTGTGGCTTCCCTCGGAGGCTTTGCGTCGATTCGAGGCTCTACAAATCGCGTCATCGGATGTCTCCTCGCTTGGTCGTCTGAGCGGCGTTGTCGGCAAGGGCTCCGGGCTCTGACACTCCATACCGCTGCCTTCGACGAGCCGCGGGGACGCGAGTGCCGGCCGGCGACTCCACCGGCTGGCCTGAAGAGCTACGCTGACTCTCGTTCGTCGACTCGGCGATTCACCCGAGCGAATCACGGTCTCGTCGGTCAGCGAAGAGTCCCTTGCGAGCTGGCGGACAACGTGTTCCTTGATATCTTGAAATAAACATAAAAGAACAGACGCTGCAACTCCGTGATTGACCGAAAACAGGCAGAACCCGGGCGGGCGGCGCCACGTTGCAGTGATCCTTTCGAATTCTTTCGTTCTACTCTGTCAGACAGGGCCAGCGGTTCCAAAAGATTCGCGTTCCCGGAGGAAGGAGCACCGAATCACCTTCGCGAAGGCATCTGACAAGGTAGAATTCGAAAGAACGAAAAACATTGTGATCTCACATCTTCGAGACAGTTTCATTTCAGCCTCGCGAGATCGTCGGGAGAATTTTCGAATGTTGGTCGGCCCGGTCGAAGGGTGTGAGCTGCTGGAAGGAGAGATCCCAGCACCGCCGATTTCGGGGCGCTGGGATCCATTTCGTGGCCTATTCCCGGTCGCCGAGATCAAGTCCCCTGGTCTCGAAGACTCGACCTGGAACGGACTGACCGGAGAGGTTGCCGAACGAGGCCGGCGGCTCCGCGCCGAAACGAACCGGCTCTCGATCGATTCCGCGAAAGTCGTTTCTTGGCTGCCCGAGGCCGATTTCGAGCAGCACACCATGCGCCAGCGGGGTGCCGAGGTTGGCGAGCACGATATCGAGCTCGCCGTCTCGGTCGGCCGCGTCGTAGCGCACCTCGGCCAGGTCGGGGCGGCCCTGCGGGAAGCGCACCGCGTCGGGAGCTCCGTCGCCGTTGCCGTCGAACGGGTCGAAGATCGAATCGAGCTCCGGAAAGTCCAGCGTGAAAGCCAGGCTGGAGATCGAGTGGACACCGGGGGAGAATACGATCGGGAGCCACAATCTCCCGTCTTCGCCGCGCCGCACGTCTCTCAGCCGGAGCCTCGGCGTGGTGCCGCGCTCGGCAAAGGACTGGCCACCACAGACACCACCGAAGATTCGTAGGATCGTGCAGGAGAGATCTCCGGCGTCGACCTCGGTGTCGGCATTGGAGTCGCAACCCACCGGACTGCCCGCATAGGTGGAGCCGGGTACGTCGGCCCAGAAGGTGCCGTCGTCATCGAGGATTTCGAAGGCTCCCGCGATCAGGTCGGCGACGGCGACTTCACCGTTTCGGTTGCAGTCGCCGCGAGGCCCGGGCCAGATCTCGACCCCGCCATCGCTCGTGGTTCCTTCGACGTCCATCGCGAGATCGTCCGAGAAGCTGGCTGCCGGATCGCTCGAGAAACCGACGGGTGCGAGCAGGGTCGTGTCGATAGCCGGAGAGCAGGTCGCCTGGAAGGTCACGGTCAAGAGGATGCCGTCGGGTATCGTCGCGAAGGGCGGTGATAGATCGACGATCGAGACGTCGAGCTCGCCGTCGAAATCACCCAGGTCGTGGAAGGCGGCGAGCGTGAAGTCGTCGGGCAAGTCGATGGCCAGGTCGTCGGGGATGCCGTCCGCGTCCGCGTCGGTGTCGTCGAACACCAGGCAGGCTTCGTCGTAGTCCAAAGAAAATGCAGTGCCGGCGATGCTTGCGCCGTTGGTGGCCAGCTCGACCTCGACATCGACCGTTTCGAGCTCGGCGGCGGGGATCTCGGTGGCGATCGAGAGCCCGGGGGACGAAGGTCCAGTCGTAAACTCGAAGGTCCAGCGAATGAAGGGTGCGGTGCGCATGGTCGCCAGGTTGTAGAAGTTCTCGAGCCGCGCGCGAGCGATCTCTCGCTCGTCGGGCGCCGAGAACGAAAACGACTCGATCGGCGCATTGATTCGCAGAACGTCACCGTCTCCGATCGAGCCGAGCACATTGCCGTCGCCATCGAAGAGAGTGAGGATCCAGCCTGGCGTCGAGGCTCCCAGGCTGGTGCCCATTCGTACGAAGGTCAGGGACCTCAGCCCGGGAGCGAAGTCGAAGTCCAGGTCGCTGAAGTCCCCCTCGTGCTCCTGCAGGATGATCCGCCCGGGATGGGGATGGAAATCGACCCTCGTGTAATCCACGATCTGCAAGAAACCGTCGCTCACCACGAAGTGTGGCGCGAAGACGTCCTGGGGTTGTTGCCCGGGCGACAGGTCCAGGAAATCCAGGTCGATCATGGTCGTCTGCGCCTGGGCGGTCGTGAGTGTCCAGGTGAGAAGAAGCACGAAAAACGAGCTTCTCGAGAACAGAGTGATTTTTTTCGTCATGGCGGAGCCTCCCGCGGTCAGGAACTGGTGATGGTGAGACGCCAGGGCCCTGGCCGTAACCGTCCTCGCCAGAACCCGGAAGAAGCCGCCGCGACTCTCAACGGCGGGCTCCCGGCGATGCTTCTATCCCTTCGAGCGAGAAAGACAGGAGAACGGTCCGCTACGGTTGCGTTTTTTTTCTGGGGGGAGCCGGTCGGCCCCATGGCAAGGGCCGGGCCCTCTACCGAGCCCGGCTCGGGCGGGCCCAGAAACCCGGGAAGAAACTCTCGAGACGATCGCGGGCGTCGAGGGTATTGCGGGCGGCTTCGCCTTTCTGGGCACGGAGGGTCGAGTAGCCTTCGTGCAGGAGCCGCCGCGCCTCGTCGAGATTCCCTTGTCTGGCGAGGCAGGCTCCCAGGATGCTCTTCGCGACCGCGGTTCGCCAGTGCTCGGGACCGAAGCTCTCTTCGAGAATCCGGCGAGCTTCCCGGGCCAGCGCCTCGGCTTCTTCGGCGCGGCCTTCGTTCTGCAGCAGATCGGAGAGGTTGACGAGGTTGGTCGCCACCGAAGGGTGAGAGGACCCCAAGACTTTGCGGTTGATGCCGAGCGCCTCCCGGAGCAGAGCCTCCGCCTCCGCGGCCTCGCCGAGGCGTTTCAGGACACCGCCCAGGTTGTTGAGGTTGAGCGCCACGTCCTGGTGATTCCTCTTGCGATTGATTCCGAGCACTTTTCGGTGCATCTCCTCCGCGGATCCATAGTTTCCCTGGTATTCGAGCACCACGGCCAGATTGTTGAGCACCGTCGTCAGCCCGGGATCCGAAACACCGAGAGCCTCGACCTGGATCTCCAGAGACTCGCGGAGCAGGCCTTCCGCGGCCTCGTGATCGCCTCGGCCCCAGTGGATTCCGGCCAGGTTGTTGAGCACCGTTGCGAGCTCCGGGTAGCGGTGCTCGGAAGACTGTTGAAAGATGGCCAGAGCGTCTCGATATAGAGGCTCGGCGCGATCGTAGTCCCCTTCCAGATCTCGCAGGTCGCCGAGATCGTTGAGACACTCCGCGACGTCGGGATGGTTTTCCCCGAGCTCGGCCCGGCGCCTCTCCAGGGCTCCCTCCAGCTGGCGCCCGGCCTCTCGATAGAGCCCGAGGCTCCGATAGACTCCGCCGATGACGAGCATCAACCGGGCCTGGGTCAGCGGCTGTCCCGCGAGCTCGGCTTCGATCCGCTCTGCGCCGTTGTCGAGAGCCTGCGCCACGGTAATGGTCCGGCCTTGGGCTCGGCTCGGGTCCGCGGCCTGGAACGTCTGCACCAGGAAGTCCGCGATCTCCGTTGCCGCTGCCGCCTCGAGCTCTGCCCGATCTCGCTCTGTGCGGGTCTCTCCGACCTGACGGATCAACGCGACCATGAATCCCGTGACCACGATCACGAAGAGAGCTACAGCCAGGACGGCGGGGCGATGGCGCACGACGAAGCGGCGGACTCTGTACGCCCAGGAGCCGCGCACCGCCGCCACCGGCCTCGACGCGAGAACATTGCGAAGATCCGCCAGAAGCTCCTCTACGGAGCCGTAGCGATCGTCGGGATCCTTGCGCAGGGCCTTCATCACGATGGCATCGAGATCACCGCGCAGAGTGCGTTGCAGAGACCTTGAAGAGGATCTGGTGGCAGGATCGAGGGCGGCGACCGCCGCGCTCGGCTTCGGCGGATCCAGCTCACAGATGAGCTCTTGCGCCTTCGCCGGGGAGCTGTCTTCGAGCTCGTAGGGACGTTGGCCGGTGAGCAGCTCGTAGAGCAGGATTCCGAGGGAATAGATGTCGGAGGCTACCGTCACTCGTTGGCCCTGCACCTGCTCGGGGCTCGCATATTGAGGGGTCATGGACAGGTCCCCGATCGTGGCCGGCGCCGGGTCGGAGGTCTCGGTGCGCAGCAGCTTCGCGATTCCGAAATCCAACAGCTTTGGCTCGCCATGGCCGGTGACCATGATGTTCCTGGGTTTCAGGTCGCGGTGAACCACGAGCTGGCCGTGAGCGTATCGGACCGCCCGTCCGACTTTCAGAAAGAGGCGAATCCGTTCCTCGACCGAAAGGTTCCTGGACTTGCAGTATTGATCGATATGCTGTCCATCGACATATTCGATCGCGAGGTACGGCAAACGGCCGACTCGATTTCCCTCGTGGAGCCGCGCGATATTCGGATGGTCCAGCGCGGCGAGAATCCGGCCCTCCGCCTCGAATCGGTCGAGAAACGCTTCTTCATCGATTCCGGAGCGCAAGGCCCAGAAAGGGCTGTAGATCTTGAGGGCGACCGGCCGGTCGTAGGCGTCGTCGGTGGAAACGGCCAGCTGCACGTCGCTGAACGGTCCTTCTCCGAGTCGGCGTAGCAGGCGAAATCGACCGAATCGATCGTTCCGCAGCTCGGTGGCATTCTCCAGCGAGCCGAACGGATGATCCATGAAGCGGACGGACCCACGCAGCTCTTCCACCATCTCGAGGAGCGCTTCGTCGTCGCCACATGCTTCTTCGATCCATGCGGTCTGCTCCCGAAGTGGAATCTCGAAGGCTCGCTGCAAGAGATCGAGGGCTCGGGTCCGGAGGTCCATGGGCGGCTCCCTCCATGGGTCGAGACGTTCAGGGGGTCATTGCGGAAGCGAGAAAGGTCTTGGCCGCGGCCCACTTCCTCTTTGCCTTGGCCGTCGAGATCTCGAGGATCTCCGCGGTCTCCCGAAACGAGCAGCCGGCAAAGAAATGCAAATCGACCACCTGGACCTGCCGTGGGTGATCGGCTTGCAGCCTCTGCAGGGCTTCGTCGACGGTGATCAGCTCTTCGATGCCGAGGCTGGCGGTCGCCGCGGGCTCCGAAGCGACTTCGAGAGAGACGAGATCCGCTGCGCGACCCCGTTTCTCGGCCAGGCGGCTGCGCGCGTGATCGACCAGGATCCAGCGCATCAACGTGCCCGCGAAACCAAAAAACTGCGCGCGGTTTCTGAGATCCACGTGGCTTCTGGACCGGAGGCGAAGGTAGACCTCGTTGACCAGCTCGGTGGGCTGCAGGGTGTGGTTGGGCCGTTCCTTGCGGAGCTTTCCCGAAGCCAGCTTGCGAAGCTCACCATAGACCTGCGCAACGAGCCGGCCTGCGGCGTCCTCTCGTCCGTCGGTCCACTGCAGCAGAAGAGTCGTCACACCTTCTTCGGTCAATCCCTCGTGGGTATGGGTCCTCGCACCGCTCGTTGGGGCATCGGGCATTCGAGACTCCTGGTGTCGAAGGAGAAGCACAACGGCAGATTGGGCTTCTAGCCATGGGCCGGCATGTCACATACCGGTCTCTTGCCTGTCGGTTGGCTCGAATCGCAGTGTAGCTCGAGTGGTTACGGATGAGGGCGGTGGGAAATTCATTGGAGGTGGACGGGCGTCGCGGCGGGTAGGAGCCGTTGGCCCCCGGCAGGGCGTTGCGGAGGATGGAGAGCAGGGCAAGGCTCTCTCTCAACAAATGCGGATCCAGCGTGTTCTTCTATTTGAGATTCGAAAAGTGTGCACGCGACGGGAGGCTTTCGGGATGGTTGGAATGAATCGGTTGATGCTCAGATCGAGGGAGCCGGCCTGGGCTCGGCTCTTCCGGCTCGCGGCGGGGGTTTTGGTGGGGGCTCTCTGCGTCTCGTTGCCCTCGACGGGCCAGACCTCGGTTTCCGGCCACCTCGGCTTCTTGATCCAACGCGGACTGGGCCACACCGAGGAACGGAGGTACAGCAAAGCGATCAATGCCCTGGAAGAAGCTTGGGAGCAGGACCCATCGAACCCGATCGTTGCCGAGCATCTCGCGCTGTCGTACCTGTACGAAAAGATTCCCCCAGGGGCCGATGCCCTGAGCAAGGCCCGCAAGTTGATGCGGTTCTCGTTGGAACACGGTGGCCAGGTCCGGGTATTCGTTCGGCACTTGCATACGAAGACGAGTTGGATGGGTAGAGACGAACACTGCTCTGGCGATCTGGTGCTCGACGGCAACGGCCTCCACTACCGAGCTACTCTTTCGGACCATTCCTTTTCCCTCGGTCCACAGGAGCTGGAGAGCATCGGCCCCGCGAAAGGCAAACGATCGAGAGCGGCCGGTGGTTTGAAACTGACGCTCGTGGGTGGAAAAGGTCTTCACCTTCGCGCGGGTACACACAGCCAACCCGAGGCTGAGCTCATTACAGAGCTCACCGAAAGATTTCTAGTCGGAGACTGACCAAATGCGAAATCGTTGTCTGCCGGTTTTCCTCGTCTTGTTCTTGCTCGGAACCACACCTGGTGTGGCCCAGCTCAAGAAATTCAGAGCCAAGTTGAAGCCCAAACCCGCGGCGGAAAGGGAGGAACGCCAGCGAGCCAAGGTCGAGGCGCTGGCGACAGAGCTCTATGCCACGGATCCGGACTTCAGGGAGGTCGTCGAGGAGCATTATCGACAGGTGCTCAGGCAGCACAGCAAACGCGCCTATCGAATCAACACTTCGGAGCCTTCGCAAATGGTGGTCGTCCGGGAGGATCGATTCCGTAGGCATCCCGAAGGTGGATTGACACTCTACGACAACCTGGCGATCCAGTCTTATGTGAATCGACTGGGCCAGCGACTCGCACCGGCCGGCGCCAGCTCTTTGTTTACCTTTCGGCTGGTGGTGACTCCCGTACCCTATGCCGAGGCGTTGTCCACCGGCACTGTGTATCTATCGACCGGACTCGTCGCCTTGCTGGAGAACGAAGCGCAGCTGGCGTACGTCTTGGCACATGAGATGGCACATGTGTACCAAGAACACTGGAAATGGAGGTCCAAGCTCAAGTTTGCGCTCGACGAGTTCAACGAGCGCCGGCAGCGAAGCGGTTGGAGACGTTTGGTAGGTGGTCTGGCTGGGGGTTTGGCGGCTGGGCTCGTCCACGGTGAACACGGTACCCAAAAGGGAGTTGCTGTAGGAATTGCTGTCGCTCAGAGTAAGTTGAACTTGGAGTGGGGAACGGCTCAGGAAAATGAAGCCGATGAAATTGCCTTCCAGGCGATCCAGGCGGCCAACTACGATGTACGCGAGGTTGGTGAGCTCTACGCGAAGCTGAACGATACGGCCATTCGAGATGCGCGCGTATCTGTCGGTTTCCTCGGAAGGAAGGAGCGTCTGCTGGAACGCGAGGCCCACACCAACGAGCTGATCCGTCGTGCCCTCGAGTCTCCGACGAGCGAATCCCTGGAATTCGGTTATCTGATCGATACCCGTCGCTACAAAGAGCTCATGGCCGAGCTGCGGCGGGACAACGGCATTCAGGCGCTCTTCTACGACATGTTCCACATTGCCCGCACGAACCTTCGCCAGGCGGTCGAGATCCGATCGAACGATCCGACTTCGCTCTACTATTATGGAAAGGTTTTGGAGCTCGTCGGGCGCACGGACGCCGAGCTCGAAGAGGCGAAGGATCTGTTTCGGCGGGCGGCGGAGAATGATTTCCGAAACTGGAACTTCGGCTCGCACCTCCACTATGCATTGATGCTCTTGGACGAGGGAGACTCCGACAGGGCCGAACAAGAGTTGCAGCAATATATCGATGGCTACTCGAATTACCGGATCGCGGAGTTCGCGATGCGGCAGCTCCCGTCTCACGTGGATACCCTGTTCGATTACATGATGCTCAGTGGCCGAAGCAACTGGACACCCATCTTGCCCCAGGCGCCGGATGGATTTACCTTCGAGCCAGGAGCCTTGGCGACCGACGCGGACAACTGAAGGAACATCGACGATGTCGCGACAAAGCTCTGGGCTGCTGCGAGGTTGGGCAGCGGCCGCTCTTGTGAGTCTGGCCGGAATCTGTGACTCCACCTCCGCTTCGGAGAGGTTCGAGCTTCGAATACCCGGGGAAAGAGCCGAAGTCTTTGTCGGCAACGAGATCTTGCTCACCCGTGAGACGGTCGAGCAGCTGAAGATCGAGATACCGAATCCCATCGCGGAGGAGATCGCGACCGACAAGATCTATCCCAAGATCAACGGCGAGTCGGCGGCTACGATCTCCGAGCTGCGGGGTACGTCGCGTGGGAAATTCGTGGTGTTGAATCTCGAGATGAAACCACATCTCGGGCTGGTTCCGGGCATCAACACCGTCGAGATCGTGGCCGAGAATCATCGCGGTCGGCGCTTCTATCAGAACTGGATCGTACGTCTTCGCGACCGTTCCCGGCACGAGTGGTTCACGTTCGAGCACATCGATGGTCCGGGGGAGAGCAACCCGGCGCCGCCGGAGATCGAAGTTCTGTCGCCCTCGGTCCCTCCTCTGGCCGAACGCGGCGCAACGGGAGTAGAGGTCTCGATTCGTGCAAGGGTTGCCGCTTACCATCCTCTCGATTTGGTGAGTGTCAATGGCTCGGCCGTACCGATCGCCGCGGGCGAAGACGAGCTCGAAATCGAACGCAGCGTGACGATGGGTCGCTCCAGCGACGGGATCGTGCTGCGGGTGAGGGACGAGCGCGGCAACGAGACCCGAGTATGGATCCCTATCCACAAGGAGGCTGCGGCCTCGCCGCCGAAGCTCTCGGGCAAGCGGTATTTGTTGGCGGTGGGGCTCACCGACTACCAGTCGAACCCGGCCGGGTTTCCGCGCCTGCCCGGCGCCTCCACGGCAGCCGGTGACCTGGCCCGGGTCCTGGTCGAAAAAGCGGGTTTTGCCGAGGATGCCGTTCTCGTACTGCGGGACCGTGAAGCGACCCTGGCCAGGGTCGGGGCGGCGCTACGTGACTTCGTGTCGAGGCCCGGTCCGGACGATTTGCTCATTCTCTACCTCGGAGCATACGGCCTCCATGGCCTCGGTTCCGAGAGCGACGAGAGCTACCTGGCCTGCTGGGACAGCCGGCTCGATCAGCTCCAGGAGACGGCCCTGAGCCTGGATCGATTGGCGAGTCTGTTGGAAGATACACAGAGCCTGCGCTCGCGAAACGTCGTGCTGCTCTTCGAGCCTCGCTCGATGCCGAACCTGGATCGAGATCTGGCTGGAAGCAACCTCGTCAATGCCCGTTTGTTGCAGCTCTTTTCCGCCGACCGCGGTCGTACGGTGTTGGTTTCGGCCGACGTCAACCAAGACTCGAGACCGACTTCGGATGACCTGCATGGAGTCTTCGCACAGGCCTTGCTGAAAGGGCTCGAAGGCGAGGCGGACTGGAATCGGGATCGGATCCTGACGGTGAATGAGTTGTTCGATTTCGTCTCCACAAACGTCAGGGCCGAGAGCGACGGTGCCCAGGTCCCTCGATACCGCATCGCCGACGAGGTAGGCGCCCTCCTTTCGCTAGAGCACCCTTGAGCTCATGAATCGGCTTCGGCAAGGCACCGAAAGCCGATCATCACGTTGCGCTCGTCGGGATCCACGGCGAGGCGAAAGGAATAGCGGAGAAATCTTCTTTCATGACGGAACGAGCCGCCCCGAATGATGCCCGGGCCGGCCGAACCGTGAGAATCGCCCGGATCCTCGATCGGCCCGACCCACTCTCCGGCGTTGCCGAGCATGTCGTAGAGACCGAATGTATTGGGCTCCTTCCTGCCGACTGTCTGAGCTCCGTAGATTTCTTGTTCCGCGAACCAAGCCTGCTCTCCGAGATCGGCCGGTAGGGCGCGCCGCTCTTCTGCCCGCGCCGCGTACTCCCATTCGATCTCGGTGGGTAGGCGCAAGCCGGAGAGTGCACAGAACGCCGCCGCATCTTCCCGGTTGACGTTGACCATCGGTTGGGATTCATCGTGCCAGCCTGCATTGAACGGCGGTGCCGGCGGCAGAGCGGATGGATCGGCCTGGAGCTTGTAGGCTCGAACCGTTACCTCGGTCTGACCCAGCCAGAATCCGTGTCGGATTTCCTGGTCCGAATGCACCTCGTCGTCTTCACATCGATCGTCTCCCGGCGAGCAACCGAATCGGAACCGGCCCGCGGGAACCCATGCGTAGGATTGTCCATCGCGCTCGTCGAGGTGGACGTCTCCCGGGGAGCTTCCCGGAGGCCAGGAGACCTTGTTTGCAGTCGGATCCTGCTCTGCCGACGTCGCGCTCGGGTCTGGCTCCAGTCGACGCCGGGGCGCCGGCTGCTCGACGTCTTCTGCGTCTCTCGAACGCTCCTGGCCGACCGCTCCTGCATCGTCCGCCCATTCGGTCGGTGGGGCTTCGGAGGTCTCGTGATTCTCTCCGGGAACGGCGGCCAGACTCTCGGCGGCTCCGCCTTCTCGCAAATGCTCGGCGGCGGTGTCTCGAGCTGTGTCGGTTGGCCAGTCGAACCCGATCAGAGCTCCTTTCCACGGCTCGGACACGAGGAGGAGCATGCCGACAAGAAGAAGCGCTGCGAGACTTGCCCACGACCCCCAGGAGGTACCCGGAGCCTCTGTGAAGTCGAAGAGAGATCCATCCGGAGCGCGCAGGTAGAGAACCGGCGCACCCCACCTCATTTGTTGTTGGCCGGCGAGGGCCTTGCGTGCCTCGGTGAGGCAGGCGTCTACGGGAAAGCCGTCGGCCAATGCGCTGTAGAGCTCGTGAGCCAGGGTCAGCGCGAGCTCGTCCAGAACCTCGGACTGCATCGCCACGACAGCCGGCACTCCTTGCCGGATCAGCGTCTGGGCGACGCCCGCAAAAGGGTTCTCCCAGGCGGCATGGGCTCCTTCGCAGGCATTCAGGACCACGAGACGTGGAGAGCCGTCGCGGAGCACGACGCCGAGATCTTCGCTGCGGACCGGTACACCCAGACCGGAATCGTCTTCCAGAATCAACATCCCTTCCTGGGAGATCTGGTCGAAGTCGCCGTGGCCGATGAAATGAAAGATGTGTGGCGAAACCCGCCGGAGTCCGTGCCGGAGGTCGTCCAGTGTCGTTCCTTGCAGCCGTTTCAATCGGATCGAGCCGCCCTCGATCAGGTCTTCGAGAGCCTCGTTCAGCCGTCGCCATTCCAGCTCGACATCCAAGGCTTCATAGTCGCTGGGGCTGGCGATCATCACCAGCATTTCGAGAGGTGGGCGGACGGCCAGGGGGCGGAGTCGTTCCGGCAGCTCCAGGTAACGTACCACCGGGGTCGCCACCGACAATGCGAAGAATCGGTCGGTATCGGCGTCGTAGAGGTACTCCCAGGGCAACTTGGCGAGCTCGGGAGCGTCGGCCAGCCGGATGCGGATCCGCAGCCCGGAGTGATCTCGATCCGCCTGGTCGAGGCTCTGGTAGAAACAGCGTTTCAGCTGGCCGCGGAGTAGGGCTTCGAAAAGCTTGCTGCCAAGGATTTTGGTTGAATCTGAAAGAGCTGGATCCGAAGGGTCGTCACAACCCAAATTTTCCGGCCCCGCAGCGTGCCGATGCCGGCAACCAGGGTCGTAGTCGATGCGATGCCAGAATTCCTCGATCTCTGACTCGTCGAACGGAACCTCGAAGGCGCCGGTAGCCTCTCGGTCGTACGTATCCCGGCCCTTGACCAGGTATCCGTAAGCCGTCGGTACAAGCCAGAGATCGAAATCCAGATAGGTCTTCTCGACCATAGTCCTGAAAGACACGGTGGAGGCGTAGTTGTTCAGAACGCGGACCGGTCGAGAGAAGGCTCAGGTCTCGCTTGCCCCACCCCCCGCCGGATGCCGATCCTGGTGTCGGAGGAGAAGCACAACGGCAGATTGGGCTTCTATCCATGGGCAGGCATGTCACATACCGGTCTCTTGCCTGTCGGTTGGCATCAGCGGCGTGCCGTAGGCCACGTCCATCTGCATTTGCTAGAGGGCATAGAAGAACCCGATTTCAGGGAAGAATATCGCAGCCAGCGTTAGAATCACCGCTATAAGCCCCATCCGCTGTACCATTGATTTGGTCTCTTTGTTGCTTTCTGGCTGGAGTCCTTTCTGAATGAGGAACCCAATCAAGAACCCCGGAAATGTTGCTAATGTTCCTCCGAGCCAAAAGTTGTCGAACCATCGAGAAGTTGGTTCGGCCTCTAGGCTAACTGCTGCCCCAATTAGTTGAGCGACAAAGACAGTCGCAAGAAGCGCTCTTACGGCTTTTAGATCTTGCCAGGAATACTGAAATTCCACTGGATTTTCTTTCATTGACTCTTCTTCCGATTATTGAGTGTTCAACGTCCCGGCGCTCACCGGCGCCCCTCCTTCAGCTCTTGACGTCCTCGGGAGCAACGTCCACTGAGCCGTCGCCGACGACTCAAAGCGCGCTCGCGTCCGGTGCAGCGCCTTTGTTCTGCGGCCTTCTCCTTTCCCTCTCTTCTCGTGGGTCCAGGCCGTGTAAGGCCGATCGTCCCGGGACTCGGGAGTCGATGCCAGAGGATTCTCGGCCGAAGCTCGCTCTCATCCTTGGAGGTCTCCATCGTCGCCATTCACTTCCTTTAAATACTCATCCATGTGTCATCTTCCCTCAGCCGCCAAGGCGCAGAACAGCGCATTCTGCGAATCGCAGTGTAGTTCGAGGTGGTACGGATCATGGCGGCGCGAAATTCAACTCGAAGCGGAAGGGGCTCGACAGCGGGTAGGGCCAGAGACGAAAGACCCCCGAGGGAGGAAGGGACCCGTCGAATCAGACCACATCCCCCGCCGGATGCCTCCGGACCAGCTCGTCGAGGCGGCCGGCGGCGTAGGCGTGGCCGAGGGCGACGCGCTGGATCTTGCCGCTGGTGGTCTTGGGCAGGCTGTGGCGCAGGACGGGGATCACCTCGCGGATGGGCAGCTGGTAGTCGCGCAGCACTTGCAGGCGCAGGCGGCCGGGGAGGTCTCCTACGGGGTGGCGCGGCGGTAGCTCGACGAAGAGAACGAGCTCGTCGAGGCCGGTGGCCGGGTCGGGAACGGCCACGGCGGCGATGCCGCCGGCCTCGACCTCGGGCTGGTCGAGGAGCGAGATCTCGATGTCGGTGGGAGCGTAGGTGCGGCCGCCGCGTTTGAACAGCTCCTTGACCCGGCCGACGATGTAGAGCTCGCCGTCGATCTCTACGCCCAGGTCTCCGGTGGCCACCCAGCCGTCGTTGCTGCTGGGTCGTAGCTCGCCGTCGCCGGTGGCGAAGGCGGGGGTGGCGGCGGTGCCGCGGAAGTGGATCTCGCCGATGTGAGGAAGCTCGACCTGTTGGCCATGTTCGTCGCGGCAGCAGACCTCGGTACCGAGGATCGGCCAGCCGTTGGCGGCGAGGGTGACGGTGGTGGGCCCCGGCTCGGCGGCGAGCTCGGCTCGTCCCCGGGCCAGGGCTTCGCGCTCGAAGTGGCGATGGGCCATGGGAGTCAGCGGCTGGCGGAGGGTGACCGCCAGGCAGTTCTCGGCCAGGCCGTAGCAGGCGAGCACGGTGCCGGGCCGCAGGCCGGCCTGCGCGAAGTGCCGCTGGAAGCGCTGGCTGGATCGATAGTGCACCGACTCGGAGCCGTTGAGCGCCAGGCGCAGCGACGAGAGGTCGAGCTCGGGGCTCGGCTCGTCGCCGTCCCGCAGGCTCTTCTCCAAGCAGAGGTTGTAGGAGAACTGGGGGCCGCAGGTGATGGTCGTGCGGTAGCGGGTGAGCGCCTCGACCCAACCCAGGGGGTTGCGGATGAACTGCTGCGACGGCCAGAGGGTGAATTCGGCGCCGATGCGCAGGGGTGTGAAGAGGAAGCCGATCAGCCCCATGTCGTGGAAGAGCGGGAGCCAGGAGAGGAAGCGGTCGCCGGGATGCACGCTCAGGCGCTCGATGATGCCGTCGACACAGGCGAGGAGGTGACGCTCCTCGAGCCAGATGCCCTTGGGGTCGGCGGTGCTGCCGGAGGAAAACTGCAAGATCGAGGGACGGGTCTCGGTGTGTGGCGGGAGGTGGTCGGTGTCGCGCGGTTCGGTTGGATCGATCGCCACCCCCGAGACGGCGGTGGTCTCGGCGGCGAGGAGCTCGGTCCAGGCGTCGAGCTCGTCCGCGGTGGCGAGCAGGTGGCTCACCCGGCCGAGGCGCAGGGCGGCCAGGGCGGAGCGGGTCTGCGGCTTGCCGGGGCGCAGGCGAGGTTGGTGCACCAGGGGCACCAGGGTGGCGCCGAGTCGGAACAGGGCGAGAATGGCGACCACGGTTGCCCGGCGGGAGGCCATCGGCAGGGCCGCCCGGGTGCCGGCGGCGATACCGCAGCCAGCCAGGGTGGCGGCCAGGTGGTTGCTCTCCCGCCACAGATCGGCATAGGTGAGCTCCTCGCTCTTGGCCTGGCCGAGGAAGCGGATCTTCTGCCCGGGTTGGTTCCGAGCATGATGCTCGAGAGTGGCGAGCAGAGACCCGGAGCGTGGCGGCGAGCTCACGAGGGTTTGCCCTTGCGTCGCAAGATCTCGAGCCGGGCCTCCCGCACCAGGGCCGCGGCGTAGCTGTCGCGCACGGTCTCGGAGGTTCCGGCGAAGACGCTGAGCACTCGCACGTCGCGCCGCGTGCGGTCCATCCAGGTGCCGGCGCGCGCCGCGTCGAGGCCGTGTGCGTCGAGGCAGCGGCGGACGATGCTCTGCACCCGGTCGCAGACCGCGAACTTGGCCACCTGGCAGGGGCCGGGGTCGCGTGCCCCGTCGCGGACGCCTGTAGCGGCTTGGCGTACGTAGGCCCGGCAGGCGGCGAGCTCGGCCCGCAGCCGGGGCAGGGCCTCGCGCTGGCGTGGGGCGAGAGCGGCGCGCTCGGTCCGGTGCAGGCAGCCCGCGGCGATCGCCACCGCGCTGGCGGCCACGAGCAATCGCTCCTCCTGGATCACCTGCGAGAAGAGCATGTAGCCCTGGTTCGGCTCGCCGACGGTGAAGGATTTGGGAATCCGGCAATCCTCGAAGGCCAGGCGGCCGGTCGGGGAGGAGCGCAGGCCGAGCTTCTGGTGCTGCTCACACACCCGGAAGCCGGGAGTGTCGGTGGGTACGGCGAGCAGGGTCATGCTCAGGGCCTTGCGCCCCGGCGCGGTGCGTGCGAGCACCAGCACCAGATCGGCGATCGGGCCGTTGGTGATGTAGATCTTCTCCCCGCGCACGGACCAGCAGTCTCCGCGGTCCTCGGCGGTGGTGGTGAGGGCCTCGATCACCGCCGAGCCGCCGCCGGGCTCGGTGATTCCGAGAGCGGCGATTTTTTCGCCACGCAGGATCGGGCGCAGAAACCGCTCGTGGATCTCGTCGCTGCCGTGGTGCGCGAGGATCGGGCACACCGAGCCCGAGGGCAGCAGCAGGCTCACCGCGGCGCCCAGGGCCCCGGCCCGCACCAGCTCCTCGGCCATCACCACGCTGTAGGTGATGTCGAGGCCGGTGCCGCCGAGCTCCTTCGGCACCAACACGCCGGTGAGACCGGCCGCGGCACAGGCGCGGAACAAGGAGCGGGGCAGCGTCTCTTCGCGCTCCCAGGTCTCGAGATTCGGGGCGATCACGTCGGCGGCGAGCTCGCGCAGCGTCTGGCGAAACGACCGAAACTGGCTGTCGGGAAAGAGGCTCGTGCTTTCGTCCGCGTCTTCGCTCTCCACCGACTCGCCGGGCCTGGCTTCCGCAACGAGGGGCAGGAGGGCCAGGGTCCGGGTCGTTTCCCAGGGAGCGAGAAGCGGATGGGACGTCATGTAGCCGCGTCCACCGTGCAGCTGCAGGCAGCGCTCGAGGAGCCGGGGGGCCAGCTCCAGGGCCAGCGCCAGAGCCTGTTCGGACCGCAGCTCGCCGTCCGCTGCATCGGTGGTTTCGGCCAGCGCCCGCACCAGGCCCAGCTCGGCGGCGAGGTCGGCGAGCTGATGGCGCACGGCCTGGAGGTCGCTCAAGGTTCCGTCTCCGTAGGGCCGGCCGACGGTGAAGGCCAAGGTGTCGCCCATCGCGCGCCGGAGCAGGGCGAGCAGGGCGGCGGTCGCCAGGCGCCGCGCTTCCCACACCACCGTGCCCAGTCGTTCGCCGGCCGGGCCGAGGCGCCGACGAGCGGTCACCGGGCACGATTCGAAACGGGTGCGCACGAGGCCTGTCTCTTCCAGTCCCACGAGCTCCAGCGGCTCGATCACCAGGCCCGCAGCCTCGACCGGGAGCAGGACCCGCTCGCGGGAGCTCCCGTGCCCCCGACAGAGCAGCAGGATCCGCCGCGTTCCCGGCGGGCAGAGGGCCAGCGGCCCTTCCCCGTCGAGCCGGAGCCCGCCGCCGTCCACGGGCCGGGCCGAGGGGCCGCTTCCCAGCGCGAGCCCGAGCTCCCGGGGATGTGGGATGGAGGTCTCCGCGGCCTCGAATCCCGGCTCGGCGCAGAGATCGGCGGCGAGCACGTGGGCGAGGTGACCGGCAGCGAGGCCGAGCTCGCCACGGCGGCCGAGATCCTCGGCGAGGCGCCATCGGGACGTTTCGGCTCCGGTGCCGAGCCGGGGGTCGAGAGGCGTGGGAGAGGTCAACTCAGGGGTCCGATTCGAGCGGCCGAGAGCGGCTCGCGGCCTCCGCCGCGGACCGGATCAGCTCCTCGACCGGGGTGTCCGGCGAGAGGGTCTCCACCAGGGAGGCGGCGTCGAGGGAGCAGCCGAGCTGCTTCTCGATCGCCAGCAACACCTCGGCCGAGGTCAGGGAGTCGAAGCCGAGATCTTCGATCGTCACCTCGCTGTCGAGTAACTCCTCGGGCAGCCGTAGCTCGGCGGCGATCAGGCTCTTGATCCGGGGCTCGAGCTCGGCCGCGGAGGCCGCGTCTCGGGCGGTCGCCGGGGGAAGGGGCACGGTCGTGGTTTCACTCATGGAGAATCTCCCTGCGGTCGGAGTCTCGGGTTGCCTGTGGCTGGATCCGGAAAACGGGAAAGTAGGTCGACAGCTCGCCGCGGCCGAAGCGGCGGGCCAGGTCGGGAATCTCGTCCCATTCCCAGATCCGGCGGCCCACCGGCGGCAGCCAGCCGGTTTCCTCGGCGTAGCGCACGGTGGCCCGGGCGGACGACAGCCGGCCGCCGTGGGTGTGCACGAAGATGTGGCGCTTGGTGCACTGGGTGATGCGGTCGTAGGCCATGGCGCCGCCGCGGTCCCAGCCGGTCGTGGTGAGCACCCCCTGGCGCGCCAGGGCCTTGAGGGTGGCGCGCAGCACCGGACGGCCGATGTTGTCGACGAAGATCGCCGCCCGCTCGCCGCCGGTCGTCCGGCGCACGGCGATCAGGAAACGACGCTCGCTGTCGAGGTAGCGCTGGCGGTACTCGCGGTCGGCGGTGAAGCGCTCCTCGTCGTAGTCGAGGTGCGGGAACTCGCGCCGGTCCACGGGGGTGATGCCGAGCTCGGCGAGCAGGTCCAGGCGCTCCTCGTGGGAAGCGATCATCGCCGTTCGGCAGCCCTGGCGCTGGGCGAGGAGCAGGGTGCCGAGGCCGACCCCGCCACCCCAGCTCCACACCCAGGGGGTGGGGTGGTCGTCGGCCGAGATCTGCAGCCGGTAGCAGCCCCAGGCGACCCGCCAGTTGTCCCAGGCGGTGGCGTAACGCACCGAGGCCGCGGCCCAGCGCTCGAGCGGGAAACGCGAAGGGGAGGGTAGGGGCACCAGCTGGCTGCGGTGCAGCTTGGTGAGCCGCGAGAGCAGGCCGATGGTGCGCGGTGCGTCGTAGCCGAAGACCCGTTTCATGTAGCCGAACTCGTCGAGCTCGCCGAAGGGCGCCAGCATGCAGAGGTCGCCGGGTTTCGCGGTGTCGACCTCCGGTCCCGCCTCGAGCACGCGCACCACCCCGGAGTTGCCCAGCACCACCTTCTCCTCGCAGCGCAGCCGGCAGACGTCGACCGGGCGCCGCCGCAGCGCGTGGCTCATGTTGGCTTCCCAGCTGCCGAAGAGAGGCTCCGCGAGCACCTCCTCGGGCCCGGGTGCGTCGAAGGTGAAGGTCTCGCGGACCAGCTCCCCGGGCTGGTCGGTACCCTTCGGACCCTGGTGCAGAACCCAGGCTTCGGTGGAGTAGGTCTCAGGCATTGGGGGGCTCGTGAGGCAGAGGAGAAGGGGCGTCGGCTGCGAGGGCGGGTGCGGGTGGCGGTGCTGGCCGAGCGATGGGGAGCCGGGTCTCGCGGTCGATGATCGCGGCCACCTCGGCCGCCTGCTCGCGTACGAAGTAATGGCCGCCACCGGCGATCACCTCCAGCCTCACCGTAGCGGCGAACTGCTGCCAGCGTTCGAACCGGGTCTCGTATTCCGGCACCAGCGGATCGCTGTCGCCGACGATGTTGATGATCGGGGCGGTGATCGGCGGCGGCTGGCGCTCGCCGTAGAGCCGGTCGTAGTACTCGCGGGAGGTCACGGCATCGTGGCGGAAACCGTCGAGCACGAATTGCAGCTGCTCGGCGGGAATCGAGGGGTCGATCCCGCCGAGGTCGAGCAGGAATTTCTTCAGCCGACGGTCGGAATATCGGCGCAGCTTGCGGGCCGAGGGCAGCTCGTGCAGCTCGTCGCGGCTCACCGGCGTCACCGCGCCCACGAAGACCTTCTCCACCCGCACCCCTTCGGTCTCCAGGCGGCGAGCGATCTCGATCGCCGACAGGCTGCCGCCGCAGTGCCCGTAGAGGTAGAGCGGACCCTCCACCCGGTCGCGGATCTCTTCGAAGGCGTCGGTCGCCAGCCGTTCGAGGGGGCTCTTTTCCTCGTCCGGGCGGGCCGGATCGTGGCCCGGAGGATCGACCGAGTAGACCGCGAAACCCTCGGGCAGCGCCGCCGCCAGGCCCTGGTAGATGATGGCATTGCCCCCGGCGTAGGGCACACAGACCAGGGTCCGCCGGACCTCGCCCCGCGGTGTGCGCAGGCGGGTGAGCAGCCGGGGCGCGAGGCTCGGGTCGTCCTCGCGGGCCATCTCCTCGACCGCCGCGACCACCCCGGCGATAGTGGGTTCTTCCACCAGGCGGCGCAAGGGGATCTCGGCCCCCAGGGTCTCTCGCATCTTCGGCATCAGGCGGATCGCGAGCAGGGAGTCGCCACCGAGCTCGAAGAAGTTGTCGTAGATCCCCACCCGGTCGTAGCCCAACATCTCCGCCCACTGCTCACAGAGGCGCCGCTCCAGGCCGTCGCGGGGCTCCACCAGCGGGTTCTGCAGCGCCGGTCGGGTCTTGGTCTCCTGCGCTCCTTCCACCGTTTCGAGCCGGCTGCGGTCACGTTCCGCCAGCCGCGCTTCGAGATCGGCGGTCGACACCAGGAGGTGGGGGAACGCGGCGCCCAGGGCGCGGTCGAAGACCTCGATTCCCTGCGTGGTCGACATCTCGACCGGCGCCAGGATGGCTTCGAGCGCCTCGGTGTAACGGGGGTCCCCGGCCGTGGCCTCGCCTTCGGCCCCCCAGGCGTCCCACGCGATGCTGATCCAGGGAATGTCCGAGCCCTCGGCACGATTCCGAGCGAAGGCGTCGACAAAGAGATTGGCGGCCACGTAGGCGCTGTTGCCGAGGCCGCCGAGCACGCTGGCGAGGGAAGACGCCAGGCAGACGAAGTCCAGCGACCCGCCGCCGAAGACACGGTCGAGATGGCGGGTGCCGAGGATCTTGGGGCGGAACACCTGCCGGCAGTGGGCTTCGT
>CAZMEL010000071.1:0-28062 GCA_964565225.1 uncultured Thermoanaerobaculia bacterium
ATCTCCAGCTGCAGCAGAGCCGCAGTCGCCAGCACGAGTGGACCCCCCTGGCCGACATCCAGAAGTGGAGCGAGATTCCCGGCGGTCAGGGCCTCTTCGACAGCCTGGTGGTCTTCGAGAACCTCCCTTCCGAGGGTGGGGCCGCGGGTGAGGGGGGGCTGCGGGTGCTTTCGGCGGGTTTCGTCCAGCGCTCGAACTTCACCCTCACCCTGGCGGTCTCGCCCCGCGATGGAGAGCTCGACATCCGCGTGGCCTTTCCCCTCGACCGGATCGAGCGGCCCACTGCCCGGGTCGTCCTGCGCCAGCTGGAGGCGGTTCTCCAGACCTTTGCCGAGGCGATTCGCGACGAAGGCTCGGAAGGTGCCACCCATCTCGGAGAAGTAGATTTCCTGACTCCGGAGCAGCGCCAGGAACGGCTGGCCGAAGACGCCGCCCGGCGGCGGGAGATTCCCGATGGGCAAACGATTCCGAGCCTGATCGCCGAGCGGGCGGCCCGCAACCCGGAGGCGTCGGCGGTGGTGGCCGCGGGGCGGGAGGTTTCGTACGGAGAGCTGATGGCGCGGGTCCGCCGGCTGGCGGTGCGGCTGCGCGACGCCGGTGCCGAGCCCGACCGCCCGGTGGCGATTTCCCTGCCGCGCTCTCTGGAGACGGTGGTGGCGGTGCTGGCGGCGATGGAGGTCGGCTCCGGGTACCTTCCGCTCGATGCCGGCTACCCGCGGGAACGGCTGGAGCTGATGCTCGAAGACACCGGGGCCCGGGTGGTGCTGGTGCACCCTTCGACCCGGGGCAGCTTCGAGGAGCTCGCGGGAGAGCTCGGCCTCGATCTACGGCTGGTCGAGGCCGAAGAGCCCGGTGGGCTCGACGGTGCGGCGGAGACGCCGGCCGAGATTCCGAAGGGACACGGTGAGCAGCTGGCCTACGTGATCTACACCTCGGGGTCCACCGGCACACCCAAGGGAGCCATGGTGAGCCAGCGGGCCTTGGTCTCGCGGGTCCTGGGATGCCTGGAGATCTTCGGACTGGGTCCCGAAGACCGCCAGCTGCATTTCGTGTCCCTGAGCTTCGACGTGGCCGCGGAAGAGCTCTATCCACCCCTCGTGGCGGGGGGAGCGGTTGTGGTGGAGCCGGGCATCGAACGCCGGGCCCCCGGAGAGGTGCTGGCGATCTGCGACCAGCGCCGGGTGAGCAAGGCCAATCTGCCCACGGCGTACTGGCACCAGCTGGTCGACGAGCTGGAGTCCCTCGATCGCCAGGTGCCCGAGAGTCTGCATTCCGTGGGTACCGGCGGGGAGTCCCTGTCGCCCGAAAAGCTACGTCTCTGGAGCCGGCGAGCGAAACCGGGCAGCCGGTTCTTCAACATCTACGGACCCACCGAAGCCACCGTGCTCTCGTGCCTGGAAGCGATTCCCATGACGGGTCGAGAGATCTCGGTGGGTGAGCGGGTTCCGATCGGCCGGGTATTGCCCAACACCTCGCACCACCTCGTGGGTCCCGATGTCTCCCTCGTGCCCGATGGGGCGGCGGGGGAGCTGTGGATCGGCGGTGCGTCGGTGGCCCGCGGGTATCTCGGGCGGCCGTCGCTGACCGCGGAGCGCTTCGTACCCGATCCCTTCGGCACGGTGCCGGGCGCCCGGCTCTACCGCACCGGCGATCGCGTGCGGCGCCTGGCCGACGGGCGCTACGATTTCCTCGGCCGGGTCGATCTCCAGGTCAAGGTGCGTGGCTACCGTATCGAGATCGGCGAGATCGAGGAGGCGTTGCGCCGGCACCCGGCGATTCGCCAGGCGGCGGTGCTGGCCCGCGAGGACACCCCGGGAGCGCGGCGGCTGGTGGCCTACGTGGTGCACCGGGCCGACGAATCGGGGACCGAGCCGCCGAGCCTCGGTGATCTGCGAGCCTTCCTCGGGGAACGGCTGCCGGAGTTCATGGTGCCGGCGGTCTTCGTTTTTCTCGAGGCGTTGCCTCTGAGCTCCAACAACAAGGTCGATCGCCGGGCCCTGCCGGCGCCGACGGGGGATCGTCCGGAGCTGGAAGAGGAATACCTGGCTCCCCGCACCCCGCTCGAATCGTTCCTGGC
The DNA here is from genome assembly GCA_964565225.1 of uncultured Thermoanaerobaculia bacterium. Taxonomy (GTDB): domain Bacteria; phylum Acidobacteriota; class Thermoanaerobaculia; order Multivoradales; family J023; genus CAZMEL01. The sequence goes on from CAZMEL010000071.1 coordinate 2,078, forward strand.
CGAGCTTTGGCAGGAGATCCTCGGGGTCGACACGGTGGGCGTGCGCGACGGCTTCTTCGAGCTCGGTGGCGACTCGATCAAGGGAGCGATCTTCATCAATCGTCTCGAAGCCGAGCTCGGAGAGTACGTCTACGTGGTGGCCCTCTTCGATGCGTCGACCATCGAGGGTTTCGCCCGCTACCTCTCGGGTCATTGCCCGAGGGCGGTCGAAGAACATTTCGGCGCCGAGTCCTTGGTGGCCAGGGCGACGGACGATGCCACCGACGGCACGATCGACCGCAAGCTCGATCTCCAGGATCTGCGTCGGGTCGAAGAGAAGATCGAGTCCCTTCCGCGGCGAGCGACGGCGGAGGGTGGACGCAATCCGCGGGCGGTGTTCGTGCTCTCGCCGCCGCGCTCGGGCTCCACCCTGTTCCGGGTGCTGCTGGCGGGGCATCCCGACCTCTTCGCGCCACCCGAGCTCGACGTGCTCTCCTTCGACACCCTGGCCGAGCGCCGGGCCGAGTTCTCGGGTCGCTGGTCGTTCTGGCTCGAGGGCACCCTGCGAGCCCTGATGGAGATCGAGAGCTCCGACGCCGACGCCGCCCGCGAGCTGATGAGTCGCTGGGAGGAGGACGGCTGGACGGCCAAGCAGTTCTACGGCGAGGTGCAGAGGCGGCTCGGCCATCGCCTGCTGGTGGACAAGACGCCGTCCTATGCGCTCGACCCGGAGGTTCTGCGCCGAGCCGAGGAGGATTTCGATCGCCCACTCTTCATCCACCTCTTGCGGCACCCCTGCGGCATGGTGCGTTCCTTCGAGAAGGCACGCATCGACGAGCTCTTCTATCGCCACGAGCATCCCTACTCCCCCCGGCAGCTCGGGGAGCTGATGTGGAATCTCTGCCACCGCAACATCCTCGATTTCCTGGCCGAGGTGCCGGAATCGCGGCAGCACCGTCTGCGGTTCGAAGACCTGGTGGAGGACCCCGAAACCGTGCTCTCCGAGCTCTGCGATTTCCTGGGCGTGGAGCTCGTGCCGACGATGCTCGATCCCTACGCCTCGAGGTCGGGCCGCATGACCGACGGCATCCATCCTCTGGCCAAGATGTTGGGAGACGTGAAGTTCCACGAGCACCGGGCCATCGACCCGGCGGTTGCCTGGCGCTGGCGGGAAGCCTTCGACCACGATGTCTTCGGCGGCATGACCTGGGAGCTCGCCGCCCGTTTCGGCTATCGGCCACCGGAGCGCTGGGGAGAGGCCGCGGGCCAGGCGTCGACCGAGATCCCGGTACAGCCCCGGGAGGCCGACGGGGAAGGGCGCTTTCCTCTCTCCTTCGCCCAGCAACGTCTTTTCGTGCTCGATCGCCTCGCCACCGGTCAGGCCGGCTACAACATGCCGGCCGCCCTGCGCCTGGTCGGGCCGCTGGACTGGAAGCGGTTCGAGCGGGCCCTCGCCCGGTTGGTCGAGAGGCACGAGTCCTTGCGCACTCGGCTGGAGATCGAAGATGGGGAGCTCTGGCAGAAAGTGGCTCCCGCTTCGGCCTCGCCGGTGCACCTGGAGATCATCGATCTCATCGATCTGGCACCGGAGGAGGGGAGGCGGCAGGCCCTCGAGCGGGTGTCGGCGGAGGCGGGCCGACCCTTCGACCTCGCGGCCGGCCCCCTGCTGCGGGCGACCCTGATCCGGCTGGGTGCCGAGGAGCACGTCCTGTCGGTCGTGCAGCACCACATCGTGTCGGATGGTTGGTCCCAGGGTCTCCTGCTGCAGGAATGGATCATCTTCTACGACGAGGCGAACGAGCTGCCACCCTTGAAGATCCAATACGGGGACTACTCGGTTTGGCAGCGTGAGAGGCTTCGCGGTGAGGCCCTCGACACTGCTCTCTCGTGGTGGCGCGAGACCCTTGCCGGGGCTCCCGAGGTGATCGAGCTGGCAGCCGACCGACCCCGCCCCCTGCTCCCCTCGTTTCGCGGCAAGAAAATACGGCTCGCCCTCGAGCCCGAGGATGCGGCCGACCTGCGCGCGGCGGGCAAGGAGAGGCGGGCTACCCTCTTCATGGTGACCCTGGCGGGATTTGCCGCGTTGCTCCAGCGATGGTCGGGACAGTCGGATCTGGTGGTGGGCTCGCCGGTGGCCGGAAGATCGAACCGGCATCTCGAGGGATTGATCGGCTTCTTCGTCAACACCCTGGCCCTGCGGATCGATCTGTCACAGGGGCCGAGCTTCGGAGAGCTGATCGAGCGGGCTCGCGAGGTGGTGTTGGGTGCGCTGGGCCACCAGGAGGTTCCCTTCGAAAAGGTGGTCGAGGCCCTTCGGCCCAGTCGCGATACGGGGATCCAGCCGGTGTTCCAGGTCGCTTTCGTCTTGCAGAATCTTCCGGCGCAGCTGCCGCAGGCCGGGCTCGAGCTCGAGCCGCTCGAGGTCGAGAGCCACACGAGCAAATTCGACCTCACCCTTTCCTTGAGTGAACGCCCCAACGGTGGCCTGGGGGGCTCGCTGGAATACAGTCTCGACCTCTTCGACCCCGCCACTGCGGAGCGCTGGTCGCGGGCCCTGTGCCGGCTCCTGGCGGCGGCGGGGCGAGACCCCGAGCTACCCGTGGCCGAGCTGCCCGTAGCGAGCCGGGCGGAGCGGCACCAGGTGTTGGTGGAGTGGGGAGGTTGCGGTCCGGCAGCTCGACGGCCGGCCGCCGCCGGGACCGGTAGCGCGACCCTGTGGCAGAGGTTCGAACGGCAGGCGACGGCCCGGCCCGACGCGGTGGCCCTGGTCTGTGGTGACGAGGCTCTCTCGTACGGCGAGCTGGCCCGCCGAGCCAGGAGATTGGGAGCGAGGCTGCGGCGAGAGGGAGCCGGACCGGAAGTGCCGGTAGCTCTCTTCCCGGAGCGGGATCTCGATCTCGTGCTGGGAGTGCTCGGGATCTCGGCTTCCGGAGCGGCCTACCTGCCCATGGATCCGGCCTACCCCGCCGATCGCCTGCGTTTCCTGCTCCGCGACGCGGGCGCCCGCCTGGCGCTGGTGGCGGAGTCCCTGGTGCCGGTGCTCGAGCCCGTGGCCGAAGGCGTGCAGATCTTGCAGCTTTCGGCATCGGAGCCGATCGCCGAGCCGGCGCCGGGTGGCGAGTCCCGAACGTCGGCGGGTGCCGACCACCTTGCCTACATCATCTACACCTCGGGCTCCACGGGGCGGCCGAAGGGCACCTCGGTCGGCCATCGCCACGTCGGGCGGCTGCTCGACTCCACCCGGCCCTGGTTCGATTTCGGCGCCGACGACACCTGGACCCTCTTCCACTCCGTGGCCTTCGATTTCTCGGTCTGGGAGCTGTGGGGCCCGCTGACCACCGGCGGTCGACTGGTGGTGGTGCCCTGGGAGAGCAGCCGCGATCCGCGGCGGTTCCGCGGGCTGGTCGAGGAGCAGCGGGTCACGGTGCTCAACCAGACTCCGTCCGCTTTCCGCCAGCTGGTGATGGAAGACCGGGCGCGGCCTCTGCAACAGTCCCTGCGCTGGGTGATCTTCGGCGGCGAGGCCCTCGACATCGGCGAGCTCGAATCGTGGTGGCGGAACCATGGCGATGTGGAGCCGCGGCTGGTGAACATGTACGGCATCACCGAGACCACGGTGCACGTGAGCTTCCGGCCTCTGTCGCGGGCGGACCTCGACTCTGCCTGGAGCAGCGTGATCGGTCGCGGCATTCCCGACCTCGACCTGCGGGTGCTGGGCAGCGGCGGCCGGCCCGTGCCGATGGGAGTACCGGGCGAGCTGCACGTCGGCGGTGCGGGACTGGCCCGCGGATACCTGGGGCGTCCGGCCCTCACCGCCGAGCGTTTCGTGCCCGATCCCCTCGGCGCTCCGGGCGCTCGGCTGTACTGCTCGGGCGACCTCGCCCGCTGGCGGCCGGACGGCGACCTGGAGTACCTGGGACGGATCGACCAGCAGGTGAAGATCCGAGGATTCCGGATCGAGCTGGGGGAAATCGAGGCGGCCCTGGCGGAGCATCCGGCGGTGGCGTCGGCCAGGGTTCTGGTCGCGCAGGGTGAGGCTGAGGAGAGAAGCCCCGGTTCCGAGCGTCGGCTCTCCGCCTTCGTGGTGCCGGAAGAGTCCACGGCGGGGCCCTTGCGCCGACTGCTGGCCTGGGAGCGGGAAGGAAGAGTCGAGAGCCATGACTTCTGCCCCCTGGCCGATGGCACCCTGGTCGCCCATCTCAACCGCAGCGAGACTCGGTTCCTCGATCGCGAGATCTTCGAGACCAACGCCTACCTGCGCCACGGCATCCACCTTCGCCCCGGAGACCTCGTGCTCGATGTGGGTGCGAATATCGGTCTCTTCAGCCTGCAGGCGGCCCGTTTCGGGGCCGAGGTGCTGGCCTTCGAGCCGATTCCGAGGGTCTGGGAGGCTCTGGCGAGGAATTTCGAGCTCCACGGCATTGCCGGCGAAGCCTTGGCGATCGGGTTGGGGGCGGCCGAGGAAATCGCCGAGATCACCTTCTACCCCCAGGTATCGGTGATCTCGGGTCGATATGCCGATGTTTCCTCGGAGCGCCAGGTGGTGGAGCAGTTTCTCCGCCAGCAGGATCCGGATCTGGGAGACAGGAGCCTCGACGAGCTGCTCGACGAGCGGCTGGAGTCGGAGCGGGTGGAGGTTCCCATTCGTTCTCTGTCCTCGATTCTGGCGGAACGGGGGATCGAACGGGTCGATCTCTTGAAGATCGATGTCGAGAAGAGCGAGATGGCCGTGCTCGAAGGGATTTCCACCGAGGATTGGGGAAAGATCCGGCAGCTGGTGGTCGAGGTCCACGATCTCGACGGGCGTCTCGATCGTCTCTGCCGGGAGCTGGAAGAACGAGGCTTTCGTGTGACGGTGGAGGAAGATCCCGAGCTCCGCGACACGGGGCTCTACGGGGTCTTTGCCCGGCGTGCCGAGAGCCCCGAGGCCAGCGCGTCGCCGGCAGCCGTTCGTGCCCCTCGGGCCCCTTGGAGCCGGCCCGAGGCCCTCGAGGCCGAGCTCCGCGAGGCGACGAAGCTGCGGCTCCCGGAGTACATGGTGCCGGGGCATTGGATCTTCCTCGAGAGCTTCCCCCTCACCGCCAACGGCAAGATCGATCGCAAGGCCCTCCTGGCCCTGGCCGAACGGCGGCCCGAGACCGCCGCCGAGGCCCACGAGGCTCCCCTCGGTGTCACGGAGGAAGCTCTTGCCGAGATCTTCGGACGCTTGCTCGACCGCCCGTTGGTGAGTCGGCGTGATGACTTCTTCGACCTCGGCGGCCACTCCGTGCTGGCGGTCCGGCTGATGGCAGAGATCGGTAGCCACTTCGGCCGCGAGCTTCCTCTGACCGCCCTCTTCCGCAACGGCTCGGTGATGGAGCTGGCGAGGCAGCTCGAGGCCTCCGGCGAGCCCCGGGCCGGCTTGCCGCTGGTGGAGATCCAGCCCAGCCGTGGAGGGAAGTGTGCCGTTTTCTGCGTGCATCCGGCGGGCGGCCACGTGCTCTGCTACGGCGACCTGGCGCGGGCTCTCGGATCCGAATTCGCGGTGTGGGGCTTGCAGGCCCGGGGCCTCGAGGCCGGTGAGACGCCGCGCCACGACATCGGTGAGATGGCCGCCGACTATCTCGAAGCCATGCAGACGGTCGACACGGAGCTTCCCCGGGTCCTGCTGGGGTGGTCTTCGGGTGGCCTGGTGGCCTTCGAGATGGCGCGGCGTCTGGCCGAGGCCGGTCGGCCCCCGGAGCTTCTGGCACTGGTAGACGTGTGGGCTCGTCCTCCCGTTCCCAGGGAGCTGGGGAGCGGTGCTTCCGACGGCGAGCGTCTGGCCCGCGCCCTGGCGGGAGAGTTGGAGCTGCCGGAGGAAGATCTCCGCAGTCGAGCCGGCGACGAGCAGCTGGCCTGGGTGCTGGATCGAGCCCGGCAGGCGGGCGCGGTTCCCTCGGGCTTCGGCCTCGCAGAGGCGCGACGTTACCTGGCGGTCTTCCGCGCCAACGAGGAAGCGGTCGCGACCTTCGAGCCACGGCCCTACAGCGCGAAGGTCGTGCTCTTCCGGGCGCAGCAGGAGCCGCCCGAGGCCGCTGCTGCCCCGGCCCTGGGCTGGGATCGGTGGTTGGGGGAGGATTTGCCGATCGTACGTGTCCACGGCACCCACCAGACTCTGCTCGACGCTCCCGGAGTCGAGACCGTAGCGAGGGGAATCATCCAGAGGGTTCGTAGCTGTTTCGGAGATCGCCGAGAACGATCAGATGTTTCCCGATCATCGAGGGTTCGAATCAACGCAATCGATTGACGAAAAAGGGGTTTAGAGGGATAATGGAGAATATTCTGATTCATCGTTCGGGTGTTCTTTCGGGCGCTTGCTCGAATGTGTCGAGTCTTCGGACTTCGGGCCTTGGAACCAGCGGAGTCGAGGGTGGCTCCTCGCCGATGTCGGGGGACGGCGAGAGAGAGACCACCGGTTCGCGCTGGCACGAACGGGGCCGGGTGGAGGTGGCTCGATCGGCCGCAGTGTGGTCTCGCTCGGGTCGCTTCCGATGCTCGTACGGTCCGGGGGAGAAGTGAGAGTCCAGATGCACGAGACGAAAGATTCCGTCGAGATCTTCGACGTGGTGGGCATCGGTTTCGGCCCGGCCAATCTGGCGCTGGCGGTGGCGGTGGAAGAAACGCCAGCGCCCGAGCGCCCGAGCTGCTTGTTCCTCGAGAGCAAGCCGGAGCACGCCTGGCATCCGGGCATGTTGATCACCGATTCCCTGCTCCAGATCACGGTGCTCAAGGATCTGATCCTGGTCGAGAACCCCTGCAGCTCCTTCACGTTCCTCAATTTCCTGAAGGAGAAGGGGCGGCTCTACGACTTCCTCAACCTGCGCGATCTCTTCCCCACACGTCTCGAGTTCAACCAGTACCTCGGCTGGGCGGCCGATCGCCTGAGCCACCGAGTGCGCTACGGAAACCGGGTCGAGTCGGTGCGGGAGATCGGCACCGAAGGGCGGCAGCTCCTCGAGATCACCACCCGCGACCTCGCCACCGGCACGCCGCGAGCGGTGCGGGCTCGGAACCTGGTGCTGGCGGCCGGTGGCAAGCCGGTGGTACCGCCGAGCGTTCGTCTGCAGCCCGGCGGACGCGCCTTCCATTCTCACGAGTTCAAGCAGAGGATCGCCGGTTTCGACGACCGCGAAGGGCCGTATCGCTTCGTGGTGGTCGGCGGTGGACAGAGCGCCGGGGAGATCTTCGAGTACCTGATCGATCACTACCCGAACGCCGATGTCACGGCCACCACTCGGCGTTTCGCCTACAAGCCGGTCGACGAGAGTGATTTCACCAACCGAATCTTCTTCCCGGAATGGGTCGACTTCTACCACCAGCTGCCGCCGGCCAAACGGCGGGCGCTCTTTGCCGAGCTGGCCGACGTCAACTACGCGGTGATCGACCAACCCTTGATCCGCCGTCTCTACCAGAAGCTGTATCGGCAGAAAGTGGAGGGCCGAGAGCGCGCCCGGCTGCGCCCGTTCCTCGAGCTGCTCGAGGTGGAGGAGAAGACTTCCGCCGGCACCGTGGAGCTGAAGATGCGCGACACCATGCGCGAGGAAGAGGAAACCCTGGTGGCCGATGGAGTGGTGCTCTGCACCGGCTTCGAGTGGCAGAAGGAGCATCCCCTGCTCGATTCTCTGGCCCCGCGCTTCGAACGCGACGATCTCGGTGGGTATCGCGTGGAGCGGGACTACGGCATCGCCAACGTTTCGGGCTCTGGGCCACGGGTCTATCTACAGGGGTACTGCGAAGACACCCACGGGATCAGCGAAACGGTTCTCTCCCTGCTCCCGGTGCGCGCCGCGGACATCCTGCGATCGATCCAGGCGCGTCGTCGAGACGAGGACCGTGCGGCGACGGTGCGTGCCGGCCGTGCGGAGCCGGTCCGTGCTTGAAGAAGGAGCCGAGTCGTGAAGGAAGAAGAATCGATGCTCGTGCGACACCTGGATCCGGAAGCCCTGGTGCGGGCCTATGGAGTCGACCTGCAGGTGCTCTACCCCTGGGACGGGGTGGTGGAGCCCCCCTTCGGCGCCGCCTGGGCCCTGCTCGAGCCGGGCAGCTCCACCAAGGTGCACCAGCACCAGGAAGGGGAGACCTTCTTCATCGCCCGCGGCGAAGGGGTGATGGAGATCGCTGGCCGGCGCGAGCCGGTCCGGGCCGGAAGCGTGGTGTTCCAGCGTCCGTTCCAGGCCCACACCCTGACCAACACCTCCCGGAACGAAGACCTGCTGTTCCTCACCGTGTGGTGGGAAGACAAGAATTTGTGGCCATCCCGAGACGAGGAATCGGTCGCCGAGGCGCTGGAGGTCGGAACCACCCCGCGCCGGGTGATGGTCACGGCCGCGCCTCCCACACCCAACGGTGATCTCCACCTCGGGCATTTCGCCGGCCCGTACCTCTCGGCCGACTACTACACGCGTCATCTGCGGCTCCTCGGCCAGGAATCTCGCTATGCCTGCGGCACCGACGACCACTGCATGTTCGTGGAGCGCATGGGAGAGTCGCTGGGCAAGACCGGGCACGAGGCGGCGGAGCACTTCACCCGCTCGATTCGGGAGAGCCTCGACCTGGCGGGGATCCACATGGATTTCTTCCTCCGGCCCGACGAATCGAAGACGTTCCACGACCTCTCGCTGGAGCTGCTCCGGCGTTTGCTCGAGAACGGCACGTTGCAGCCGCGGGAGACCCGATCTCCGTGGTGTGGATCTTGCGACCGCTACCTCTTCGAGGCCGATATCGCCGGCCTCTGCCCGCATTGCGGTGTCGGGGTAACGGGCAATACCTGCGAGGCCTGTGGCCGGGTGAACGATTCTCACGATCTGGTGGATTCGAAGTGCACGGCTTGCGGCGAGGCCCCGGAGCTGCGTCCGGTGACTCGCCTGATGTTTCCCCTCGGGGAGTACGCCGAGCGTCTCACCACCTACCACCGCCGGATCTCGATGAATCCGCACCTGCGCGCGTTCTGCGAGGCGGCCATCGCCGACGGTCTGCCGGATGTGGCGATGAGCCATTTCTCCGACTGGGGGATCCGGGTGCCCGGCGAAGATCCCGATCTCTCGCGGCAGACCCTCTACGTGTGGTTCGAGATGGCGGCCCGTTATTTCGCCTACGCGCAGCACCTGGCGGAAGGAGACGGCGTCGAAGGGGCGGCGGAAGAGGGGTACCGGCGCTACTGGGCGTCTCCACACGCCGGCATCGTGAAGTTCTTCGGCTTCGACAACAGCTTCTACTACGCCTTGCTGCTGCCGGCGCTCACCATGGCCTTCGATCCCGATCTGCGGTTGCCGGAGGCGTTCGTGACCAACGAGTTCTATCGCCTCGACGGAGAGAAGTTCTCCACCACGCGGCGCCACGCCATTCTCGGCCGGGAGCTCTTCGGCACCGAGCCGCGAGACTGCGTGCGTTTCTTCCTCGCGTGGTCGTGCCCGGAACGGGAGGAGACGAACTTCACCCTGGCGGAGTACTGCGACACGGTGCGACGGGAGCTGGTGGAGGGCTGGCAGCGCTGGCTGCACGAGCTCGGTGCGCGGATCCGAGCGGAGGCCGGAGGGGAGGTGCCCTCCACCGGCGACTGGACCGCCGAGCACCAACATTTCTACCGCCAGCTGGAGGACTTCCACCGCCAGGCCGGCGAAGCGCTTACAGCCGCCACGTTCTCTCCCCAGCGCCTCACCCGGGTGCTCGGTGAGCTGGTGCGCACGGCCCGGCGTTTCGGCCGCGCCGAGACCCACTGGCGCGGGGTGGTGGAGCGCTCCCAGGAACGTCGTACCGGTCTCGCCCTGGAGCTGCTCGCCGCCAAGATCCTGGGGGTGCTCGCGGCCCCCGTGATGCCGGATTTCGCCGTTCGCCTGTGGCACGACCTAGGTTTCGCCACCGGCCCGGGGGCCGGCGCCTGGAACCGGGCTCTCGACTGGGTGCCCGCCGGACAAAGGGTCCCCCTGGATTCCGTGTACTTCCCTCTTCCCGATCCGAAGCTCGCCTCGGCGTCGGCCCCCGCGGTCGCTGCCGGCCCCAATGAATGAAGTTTCCGAGGAGACGAAGATGACCGAGACCTCTAATCTGCCGGCGGAAGGCGGCGATCTGGAGCCCTGGGGCTACCAGATGATCATCGATTGTTTCGGCTGTACCGAAGAGATTTGCTGTGACCTGGAAAAGGGGTACGAGTTTCTCGACCAGATCTGCATCTTTCTGGAGATGACGAAGCAGACCCAACCCTATATTTTCAAGACCTGCGACAAGACCTTTCCGGGGCGCCCGGGCTACAGCGGCTGGGTGCCGATCATCGAGAGCGGAATCCAGATCCACACGTCGGCCAGGAACCGTTTCGTGTCGGTCGACGTCTACTCGTGTCGCAAGTTCAGCCAGGAGAAGGTGAAGTCGTTCGTGACCGAGTGGTTCAAACCCGAGGCGATCGACAGCCAGCTCTTCTACCGCGGTTGCGACTACCTTCGCCGATCGTTCGCCTCGGGCCCCGAGAAGACGTCCCATGCCGAGGCTTCGGCCTGAGCAGAATTGGTGCCCGAGGAATCCTGATGCTCGAGCACGGAGCGTAGACTGTCTGAGCAGATGAGGAATCCATCGGCCCTAAATGCCTTTGTTCAAGAAACTTGCACGGCATAAAATCCTATGGGCGAGTTTCGAGCACCGCGCGCAGAGCATCAGGATTCCTCCCGCCATCCGAGCTCTTGGTCTGCAGTTTCAGCTAGCCTGGATTATTCATCAGGCTTCGTCGTGAGAGGCCGTAGGTTCTTGAATATACAAGGCTTGGCGGCCTGGAGCGACGGAGGCATACTTGCGGTCTGTCGAGGAGCGGAAGGGCGGCGTAACGCTGTAGATTCATGAAGATCCGGCCTCGCAGCAGGAGGCTGATGAATAATCCAGGCTAGGATGCTGGCAACCGAGGCGGACACGAAGAGCACCGAGCCCGCGAGGGGTGTAGCGAGCGGAGGAAATCGGCCCTACGTAGAAGGGAGTGGATCCAGGAGAAGCCGGCGCCCGGTGACTACCTGACCCTTCGGCCCGGTCGGCCGGGCTTCAGGACGGGTCGTCGCGATAGCGCTCTTCTAGCGTCTCCAGCGCCGATTCCAGATCCACGAACAGGCAGTCCTCGCGCTCGGCGAGGCCGGGTATCCGGGTCTCGAGCTTCTGCAGTACCGGCTGTTTGGTCTCGGCCAGTGCGTACTCGACATCCGCCGTCGCGAGATCCTGCAGCAGCTCTTCGAATACCTCGAGGGCGGTGGTGTCGATATCGTCCACCGAACGCAGGTCGAAGAGGACACAGCGCAGATCTTCCCGGCACTCGTCGCTGAGAACCTCCTCGACGATGCGCTGGCGAACCCAGCGAGCATTGCCGAAGTAGAGCTGCTGGTCGATCCGCAGCACCAGCACCGGCGTGCGGAAGCCCTTCCCCACATCACTGCGCCGGGCACCACGGGCACCACCACCCTCCTCGGAGAGGCCGATCACCACCACCTCCGGATGTGCCGTCTGCCACAGGTGCAGAATCAGGCTCAACAAGACGCCGAGCCCGAGCCCGACTTCGACCCCGAAGACCAGGACCGTCAGGAACGTCAGAGCCAGGACCGCCCCGTCGTGACGATCCAATTTCCAGGTCAGGCGGATCTGCCGCAGGTCCACCATGCCGAAGATCGCCGAGAGGATCAGTGCGGCCATCGCCGCCCGTGGCAGCAGGGCGAGCAGATGGGCCGCCAGGAAGCCCATGGCGAGCGCCGCAATACCAGCTACGGGCACCGCGAGAGGCGTGCGGGCGCCGGCACCGCGGACCACCGAGGAACGGCTGACGCTGGCGCCGACGGGTAGCCCGCCGGTCAGCGAAGAACCGAGGTTGGCAAAGCCGAGGGCAACCATCTCGCGTCCGGGGTCTATCTTCTCCCCCTTCTCTTTCGCGGTCTGGGCGATCGCCAGCCCGACCACGAAAATGACCAGCGCCAGCGTTGCCGCGGATGGCATCAGATCCACGAGCAGGGAGAGGGAGCCGGAAGGCAAGGTCAGCGGTGGCAGGCCGACCTCCACCGTGCCCACGGTGGCCACTCCGTGCTCGGCCAGCTCGAGGCCGGCGGTGGCCAGCATCGAGGCTCCGAGAACCACGAAAGGCACGCTCCGGGCGACGATCGAGCCCAACGCCTCTCCGACTCCGAAACGAGCGAGGAGTCGCTCGATGGCCGGGGGAAGTCCGAGCAGGAGCACCAGGCAGGCGACGCCGACCCACACCGTCGGCCAATGCGGGTAGGCGGAGAACAGGGCAGCGAAGCGCCCGAAGAAGCCGGCACCACGGGGGATCTCGGTGCCGACCAGGTGCCCGATCTGGCTGGAGGCGATGAGCATGGCGACCGCGGCGGCGAAGCCGTCGAGCACCGGGCGGGAGGCGAATTCCCCGAGGCCGGCGAGGCCGGCCCAGCCGCCGGCCACGAGCATCGTGCCGGCCATCGCGGCGAGCAGCACGGCGGCCTGGGTAGCCGCTGTCCCTTCTCCGGTGTTCCGGGAGATGGCGTCTGCGGTCAGCAGAGCGACCAGTGCCACCGGCCCGACCGCGATGAAGCGGCTCGTCCCGAACGCCGCATAGGCGAGGGCGGGGACGACCGAAGCGAAGAGCCCTACCTCGGGCGGCAGCTCTGCGAGCAAGGCGTAGGCAAGGGCCTGGGGGAGGAGCAGGAGGGCCAGAACGGCGCCGGCGATTCCATCCTGCACCGCGAGCTTGGGGCGATATTCCCGCAGCCAGCTGACCGCCGGCAGAAAGCGCTCCAGACCTTCCTTGCCGGCTTCCGGATCGAGCGTCTCGGGATCAGGAGTCGAGGTCGTCACCTCCGGAGGATAGCGTATCTCTCGTGCCGAGTCGGCCGGATCGAGCGGGATCCTGCATCAAGACCTCGAATCCGCGTGATACATTCGAGCGAGCTCTTTCGAGAAGCCTGGCCCGGATCGTGCCCGTCACTCTGGAAAGGACGGCGTCATCGACTACCTCGACCTGACCTCCGGCCCCTTCGGCCTGGTCCACAAGCTGCTGGAGAAATACAAAGACGAGCTGGGAGACTACTACCCCACTCTCCGGCCGCTGGTGAGCGCCCTGTTCTTCGTCATGATCCTCGCCATCGTGTTGGCGGTTCCTTTTCTTTTTTTCGAAGACTACAAGTACATCGCTTTTCTGCAGATGGTCCTGGTCGGGGTGTATTACCTCTCCTTGCTGTCGTGGAAGGGTGGTTATCTCGACCGATTCGTCTTCTGTCTCGTCTTGCTGGCCGTCACCGCGGCGGCCCCCACACTGTTGACCGGCGACCGCCTGGTGAGTCTTCTCGAAGAGGCGGCCCCTCCGGGTTTTCCCACCGGCGCCGACCTGCCACGGCTGGAGTTCTTCTTCTATTCGATGCTACGCGGTGTGGCCAATGTGCTGTGGGCCCTGCCAGCGCTCTTCTTCGCCTTCACCTTCTATCCCGAGTCGGGAGCCGGCCGCACCGCCGAGTGGAATCGGCGGCTGACGATCGCCACGCAGGTGGCTGTCCTGATCCAGCTGGTCGTGGCCCTGGTGATTCTGTCGCGGTCGGGTACCCTGGGTTTGATCCGGGCTCCGATCGAAGCCGCCCTGCCGCTGCTGCAGGAAAAGATCCGGCACCTGCGCAATGTCCATGTCTTCTTCAGCGTCGCCTATCTCGCGCTCGGCCTCGCCGCCGCGCTCCTGATCGGGCGTTGGGCCCGCTACGGCGACAGTCGCCTGCTGCTGCGAACCGTGGTCGCCATCCTGCTCGTGCAGGGAAGCTTCTCGGTCGCGATCTCGACCGGATACGAGCTCTTCTGTTTCTATCCGAGCGCCCGGACGAATCGCCAGCTCGTCGAGGTCTTTCGCGCCGACGACGGCCGGATCGCCTACGTCAACCACCTCACCCAACGCATCAGCCCCAGCAAGCTGGCCGGCTGGCAAGCGTACAGCACCTGCCGGCGGCCGGGTTCCTATCAATTCGACGTCGAGATCTCGTCACACGACGACTTCGAGAAGCAATTCCCCCATCCACGGATCATCGAAGACATCCGTACCAACTCTCCACAGGAGCTCTTCTGTCAACCGGCGGCGCCCTGAAACCTCGAGATCGGCTCGCCGCCGGGCGGTCACCGATGGTTTCTCGTTCGGCCAGACCTCTCGGGTCCGGGCAAATCGCTCAGTAGATCTTCTCTCCCATGGCCGAGCAGAGCAGGCCGATCGCCAGCTCGGCGGTGCGGTTGCTGTGGTCGAGAATCGGATTGACCTCCACCAGGTCCATGGAGCAGATCTTCTTCGAATCGGCGAGGATTTCCATCAGCAGATGGGCCTCACGATAGCGCAGCCCGCCGGCAACCGGCGTGCCGACGCCCGGAGCTTCTCTCGGGTCGAGGGCGTCGAGATCGAGGCTGACGTGGAGACGGGAGCGATGCTGCAGACGTTTGAGAGCTTCTCGGGCAACGATGGCCATGCCTCGCTCGTCGATCTCGCGCATCGTGTAGACACCCGCGCCGCTGGCCCGGAGAAGGTCTTTCTCTTGGTGGTCGAGGTCGCGGATGCCGATCAACATGATGTCGCGAGGATCCACCTTGGCGCCGGGACGCCCCAGGTCGACGAGCTCCGGAGCGCCTTGGCCGGTGAGAGCGGCCAGGGGCATGCCGTGGATATTGCCGCTGGGCGACGTCTCGGGGGTGTTGAAATCTCCGTGGGCATCGATCCAGAGCACACCGATCGGCTCCTCGTGGGAGGCGGCGCCCACCGTACCGACGGCGACGGAATGATCCCCGCCGAGAAAGATCGGCAAATCGCCGGCCCGGATCGCATCCACACCACGGCGATACACCTGCTCACAGACCTTTACCACCTGCTCGAGGTAGCTCATGCCGCCTTCTTCGGGCAAGGTATCGCGCACCGCCACAGGGACATCACCACAATCGGCGACCTCGTAGGCCAATGCTCGAAGACGCCGCTTCAGGCCGGCATATCGAATCGCGCCGGGGCCCATATCGACACCGCGGCGCGCCTGGCCGAGATCCATGGGAATACCCACGATAGAGATGGTCTTCATGGTGTGATCTCCGTTGGTCGTCGGGAATCTATGGCTGCGGAGCCGAGGAGTGGCCGTGGGCAGAGGATACCAATGAAAGCTGCGAGGTTGCCGGGCGGCTCCGAAGAATCCGTCCCCACGTCGCCGCCCCGCTCCGGAGGTCGGTACCCTGGACGTGATAGAACTGACCTCCTCTTCATGGCAACTCTCGGTTTCATCGACGAACGCGACGGTCACCCGGCTTCTGGCGCCGGCCCTGGTCTCCCGGCTGCCGGTATTTCTCCTCCTCCGGGCCTGTTGCCGTGATTCTCGATGCCGTTTGGATCGGCGTCGCCTTCCTCTCGGGACTGGCGGCAAGACAGATCAAGCTGCCGCCTCTGGTCGGCTACCTCGTTGCGGGCTTCGTGCTCTACGCCGTCGACATCGACCCGGGCGAGGTGATCGATCATTTCGCCGAGATGGGCGTCACCCTCCTGCTCTTCTCGCTCGGCCTCAAGCTACGTCTCGGCACCCTGCTGCGACCGGAGGTCTGGGGTGTGGCCTTCATCCACATGATGGGCATCACGGTGGTCTTCGCCCTGGGCCTACCCTTGCTGGCAGCCGTAGGCCTGCCCCTTCTCGCCGAGCTCGACTCGAGGTCTGCGCTCCTGATCGGCTTCGCGCTCAGCTTTTCGAGCACGGTCTTCGCCGTCAAGGTGCTGGAGGAAAAGGGAGAGATGTCGTCGATCTACGGCCGCACGGCGATCGGCATTCTCATCATGCAAGACATCGCCGCCGTCGTCTTCCTCGTCTTCTCCGCCGGCAAGACCCCTTCGATCTGGTCGTTGGTCCTGCTCGTCGGCCTGCTGCCGTTGCGCCGGCTCCTGCTCCGCTTCATGGACCACACCGGCCATGCGGAGCTACTGGTTCTCTTCGGTCTCTCGGTGGGGCTGGGCGGTGCCCAACTCTTCGACCTCTTCCATCTCAAGGGCGACCTGGGTGCGTTGCTCTTCGGAGTGCTCCTCGCCCAGCACCGCAATGCGGATGCGCTGTCGAAGGCGCTCCTGGGTTTCAAGGATCTCTTCCTGGTCGGCTTCTTTCTCAGTATCGGCCTCAAGGGACTGCCCGGGCCCGAGGTTCTGCTCGTCGCGGCGCTCCTGGTCGCGGTCGTGCCGATCAAGGGCGTGCTCTACTTCTGGTTGCTGGCGCGGTTTCGCCGGCGCAGCCGCACCGCCTTCCTGGCCTCCCTCGGCCTTTCCAACTACAGCGAGTTCGGTTTGATCATCTCCTCGATCGCTGCCGCCAAAGGCTGGCTCTCGAACACCTGGCTGATCGTGCTGGCAGTCGCCCTGGCGCTCTCCTTCATCGCCGCATCGCCGCTCAACTCCGCAGCCCACCGGCTCTACGAACGGCATCACCGATGGCTGCTGCGGTTCCAGGATCCCCGCCGCTCTCCGGACGAGCAGGCGATCGACACCGGCGACGCCACCGTATTGGTCTTCGGGATGGGCCGCGTCGGCACGGGAGCCTATGACGCCATCCAGCGGGAGGACCCGCACGTGCTCGGCATCGAGATGGCTCCAGAGGTGGTCGAGCGCCACCAGCGAGCCGGGCGGAGGGTGCTCCAGGCCAGCGCCACCGACTCGGATTTCTGGTCTCGTCTCGAGCTCGACCACGGCAGGATGCGCCTGGTCCTGCTCGCCATGCCCCTGCGCAGCGAGAACGCCTTCGCCACCGAGCATCTACTGAAGATCGGCTACAAGGGCCGCATCGCGGCTCTGGTGAAGTACGACGACGACGCCGAACGGCTGAAGGCGGCCGGCGTGCATCACGTCTTCAATCTCTACACGGAAGCCGGAACCGGTTTCGCCGCCAACGCGTGCCGCGGCCTACCCCTCGGTCCTCCGTAAGCTGCGAATCATCACCCGTTCGCACACACCAGCCCTTGCCGTCGGCCGAGAAGAGCTGCCGTGGAGCCGTTTCACTCGCCCACTCGTGACGCTCATTCAGGGTAGTGAGCGCGCACCGCTGCCTCGACCAGCTCGATGAGCGGCTCGGCCCCGAACGGCTCGAGCGGCCGGCCGTCGACGAAAAAGCCAGGGGTCTTGCGGACCCCGAGGGTCGCGGCGTCGGCGAGGTCCTGGGCGACGATCTCGCCGAGCCGGGGGTCGGCGAGATCCTCGCGCAGGCGCTCGAGATCGAGGCCGCCGTAGGCCAGCACCCTCCACACCTCGTCGAGCACCACCTGGTGGTGCCGGGTCCAGGATCCCTGGCTCCGGTAGAGGAGGTCGAGCGTCTCCCAGAAGCGGTCTTGCTCGCGCGCCGCCTCGAGGATCCGCGCGACCTCGTCGGCGCCGTGGTGGAAGGGGGCGTAGCGGAGGACGAAGCGGATCTTTC
Organism: uncultured Thermoanaerobaculia bacterium; assembly: GCA_964565225.1. Taxonomy (GTDB): domain Bacteria; phylum Acidobacteriota; class Thermoanaerobaculia; order Multivoradales; family J023; genus CAZMEL01. The sequence continues at coordinate 19,474 of CAZMEL010000071.1, forward strand.
CCGGGTGCCTCTCCATCAGCTGTTTGACGAGCGGCGAGAATGCCGCACAGGTCTCGCACGCCGGATCGGTGAACTCGACGAGAACGACCCGGGCGTCCTCGTCGCCGAGGGTCGGCGAATGCGGGCGGACGAAAACCGAGTCCTGTTCCTCGGCCAGGGTGCCGAGCTCCGCCGCGCGGCGCTCCCGGAACATCATGGACGCGAGAACGAAAGCGAGAACGAGAACCAGGCCGGCAGCGGCGAAGAGGGTACGCTTCATCGTGAGGAGCTCCGGGAAACGGCGATCAGTAGGACGGTGATCAGAGTGAAGCCCAGAAGGGAGAGCAACGGAATCGACAGGAAACCGAGCCACTCCACCAGCTCTTCCGAGCACGAGACCCCGCGGCTGCACGGCTGCAGGCTCTCCGGGACGACCCCCAGATAGACCAGATTGTGGTAGGCGGCGATGAGCCAACCCAGGGCGGCGACCGGCAGAGCGTACCGCACGACGCCGGAATCGAACGGAAAGAGCGCCCGGGCGAGGATGACGACGAGAGGAAACAGGCAGATGCGCTGGTACCAACACAGGATGCAGGGAGGGAGCCCCATCACCTCGCTGAAGAACAGGCTGCCGGCGGTGCCGACCGCGGCCACTCCCCAGGCGCCGAAGAGCAGCAACCACTCCGGCTCCAGAGTCTCGGACCGCCCCTGCTCGGCGCCGGGAGAACGTTGGATTGCCTCGCTCATCATGGAGCCGAGCTTATCTCGACGTCACGGAACCAGGCAAAGTCGGTGAAAAACGCTCGGCGTCCGGCGAGCCCGGCCTGGAGAATTCCCCATGCTTCGGCCGATGTCGACACCTGGAACGAGAAATCCCGAACAGAGGAGGCGAAACCACCGTACAAGGATCCAGGGAATGAAGGGTTCCCTCGTCGGCCCGACGCCAGCTCGGGGCTCAATGGCCGGACTCCGGGCTACGCTGGAGAACTCTCCGAGGTAGAGAAATGAAACGATCAAGCCGCAGTTGCATCGAAGTCCTGACTCTGACCGGGCTCCTGTGCCTGGCGATATCCACCACGCCCGCCGCGGCGGTCACCGGCTATTCGATCTTCGACAACCGTGAGCTGACGGCAATCGACCTGGCGACGGGGGCGGCCGAGGTGATCGGCGACCTGGCGATCGGCACCGTTTCCGAGATCGCCTTCGACGGTGCCGATCTCTTCGTAGTGGCGCAGATTCCTCCGACCTCCAGCCTGTACCGCATCGACCGGAAGACCGGTACGGAGACCCCGGTCGGCGATCTCGGCAACCATCTGGCGGTCACGGGTCTGACCTTCGACGCCGCGGGAACCCTGTGGATGAGCACGGCCGACGCCCTCTACACCGTCGACCCGGAGTCGGCGGCAACGACCCGGATCGGTACTCCCGACCGGCCCCTCCTCGCCCTCGCCGCCCGCGGGGGTGAGCTCTTCGGATTGGCTCCCACGGACGTCACTGCAGAGCTGGTGACGATCGATCCCGAAACCGCGGTCACCTCCATCGCAGCCGAGCTGCCGGAAACATTCTTCAACGGGGGGCTCCTCGCCGGCCTGGCTTTCGATCTCCAGGGCTCCCTCTGGGCCTACGCCGTGACACTTCCACCGATCGAGCCGCACATTCTGCTCCAGTCGTTCTACCAGATCGGCGATCCCAACGACCCGCAAGTGATGAGCACCTTCTTCGTCGAAGCCCCTTTCATTGCCAATCCACCACTCTTCAACGGCCTGGTGGTGGCACCCGGTGTCTTCGAAGAGGTGGTGGAGGTCCCGGCCCTCGACCGGCTCGGGTGGACGATGCTCGTCGCGATGCTTCTCGGCGCGGGCCTGATGACCCTCCGCCGACACCGAGACGCCGCCTGAGCACCCCTCACTCGGGCCGACGGTACCTACTCCGCGATCCGGACGGCGGCTGACCGAAGGCGATCGCCGACGGCACCGAGGGCACCCGAGCCCGGCTTCGTCAGGGCGATTCCTCGTCCTCGATCCGATCGGCGGCCTGCTCGACGTAGGCTTCGATGTCGAGCTTCCGCTCCAGGCCGGAAGCGTTCATGTAGCGCACCTTGCCGAACACCGGTCGCTCCTCCCAGGCCCGGTCGTGGAGCCCGAACAGCCAGCCGACATTGGCGTACGACGAAGGGTCCCGGCCATCGAGGAAGTAGCGGTTGTTGAGGTCGAGCGCCGTGCGGTAGGCGTACTCCGGCGTGTTGCACCATTCGAGAATCTTCTTGCCCCAGTACATCCGCAGGTAACCGTGCAGATAGCCGGTCGCGCGCATCTCCTCCATTGCGGCGTTCCAGTAGCGGTCGTGGGTCTCGGCCCGTTCCATCTGCCGGGCCGTGTAGCGGTGCGGACGCTCGTCCTCCGTATGCTCGGCCAGGGTCTCCCGGGCCCACTCGGGAAGACAGCGATACGAGTCGTAGTGCTCCTCGAACTCCACGAAGTTGGCGGCCAGCTCGCGGCGCACCACCAGCTCCTCCAGAAAGGCGTCCTTGTCCTCCTGCTGCGGCCCGCTGGCCGCTCGTACCTTGCGCACGATCTCGACCGGCGAAATCTGGCCGAAGTGGAGATAGGGCGACAGGGCCGAGGTCGTCGGGTCGGCCGGATCATTCCGCGAAGCGGCGTATCCCGGCAGAGAGCCGCGAAGAAACCGGGTGAGACGGCGGCGTGCCTCGGACGTGCCGCCCCGGAAGCGATCGACCCGCGGAACCTCGCGATCGACCTCCAGCTGTTCCAGCGTCGCCTCGGGATCCGCGACGTCGAAGTCGCTGCGCAGCTCGAGCGACGTCGAAGAAGTGCCCAGCCGGCGCGGCGACAACCGGCCGAGGTAGGAACCCAGCTGGCGTTCGATCTTCGGCCGCAGGGTGCGAGCGGCATACTCGGCGTGGTCGGAGGCTGCGTGCACCGGCACGACGACGTCGCCCTCGACCTGGACCACCCGGCGGCCGGCGTCGCGGGCGACCTGCCGTGCCCAGCGCCGCTGGTGACGCAGATAGCCACGGTCGCAGACCACCACGGAGGCGTCACCAGCCAGCTCCAGAGCTACGGCATCGGGCTCTCCCCGCCGCAGGACGAAGGCGATCCCCCGCTCCGCGAGAGTTGCTGCGGTCTCGGCGAGACCCTCGAGCAAGAAAGCGAAGGCACGCTCGGAAGCCTCGGGGTACCCTTCGAACAGGCCGAATCCGACCACCACACCCAGGCCACGTTCCTCGGCCAGCTCTACGGCGTGCTCGAGAGCCGGATTGTGGACCGCCCGCTGGGATTGCTGCATCCAGTAGAGAACGTAGGATCCCGAGTCGTCCGGCGAATCGTCGTTGAGACTACGGATCCGAGCCGCTTCGATGCCCATCGGGTCTTCCTTTCCTCTGGTGACTGCGAACGGACGAACGAAATCCGCCAGAGGGTAGCAGACCGGCAAACCCGGACCGAGGAAACGCAACACGGTACAGGCGACATCGCCGGCATCGATCACGTCGTCACCCTGGACATTGCAGCCCACCGGATCTCCGACGAAGGTCCCACCGGGCGCAAGGGAGCAGGGGTTTCCAAAGGAGCAGTGGTTTCCAGTGGTTTCGGCTCATGGGGGATCGTTGGACCTGAGTACGCTGTATTGGATGAGGGGGGCGCCGAACGATCCATGGTCGACGAAGCCGCCCCAAACGATACGGAGGTGTTCCGATGAGATGTCTTGAGAATATTCGAGTGTTTCGAGCCACGGGCCTCTGGCTGCTGGCGGCGCTTCTCTTCTGGGGCACGGCGATATCACAAGAGCCGGAGCTCGTGGTCCGCCCCGATGAGCAGGCCCTGGTGCTCACAGAGCTCGTAGAGAGTGAGCCCACCACGGTGAAGGGTGTGTTCAAGGCACGGCTCGTGGACTGGCCGGAAAACGTAGCCAAGGTAAGGCTCAAGCTCGAGCTCCACGACGAAATGTTGCGAGCGGAGGGACGGGAGGCACGACGAATCCTGAACATTACCGATGTGAGCTTCGATCCATCCCAACCGGAACTTACGAAAGGAAAAACGACCACCATCACGGTCACAGTCGAAAACGTGGAATGGCCCGGGCTCTACAAGGGTATGATCGTTGTTACTCCCGAGACGCAAGAAAAAAAGGAAGAAGGGGAAGAAGAGGAAGAGCCGTTTGTCGAGAAACCGGAGCTGGTGAAAAAACTGGAGCTGGAGCTCGATATCCGGACCAAACCTCGAATTTTCTCTCCTCAGTCCGAGATCGAGCTCGGTTTGGTCCGTTGCTGGTGGATCGGATGTAAGATTGCCGGTTGGTTTCTGGCCGAGAATCCGAAGCCGGGCCCGCTGCTCATCGAGCTGCGAAACGACTCACTCAGCTCGGTCAAAATCAGATCACATGCTCACATTCGTGAAGAAACAAGCGGAGAGCTGGTGGCACTTCTCGAGCCACCGGAACAACAGAGAATCGAGATCGGCGACGATCCGAAGTCGTTCGATTTCAAGGTGAAACCCGCGGCGCTCGAACCGGGCAGCTATGAAGGCAAGCTGATTTTTACCGCCAGCCGGCCGCTGGAACCGGTTCTCCAGGGTCGTGGACCCGAAGGAGCTGCCCGGGTTCGCAATCGAACTCGAGTCGAGGTTCCGATCGAGGTCCACGTGCGAGCTGGCGTAGGGTTCCTGCTCGTGATGATCTTCCTCGGCATCCTCGCGGGTCGTTTGAACCGCGAGATCTCGACGCCGGAAGCGCGAGAGCGACTGAAGCTCTACGACTCGACGGTCGACCTGAGAGACCGGATCGACCGCCTGACGGACCCTACGGCGAAGCAGGAATTGCGCCAGCGTCTGGCCACGATTCGACGGCGGATCGAGGACGACTCCATACCGTTGGAAGAGCTTCGCAAGGATCTCGACGAGCTGGCGGAACGAATTCGAGTCCTCGAAGGGCACGAGGAAAGCGAAGCCGAGCTGCAGCGACAAGAAGAGTTGAATGCCGAAACCGATGCGATCACCGCGATTCGATCGGAGATCAGCTCGGCAAGACATTCGGCGGCCCACGGTAGTGACCTCACGCTGGAGAAACAGCGTCTTCTCCGGATTCGGGCTGCGATTCTCGAGCTATCTGCCGGCGGTGGGAAGCAACAGGTAGAGGCTCTGCTCCCCCAGGATCCGACGGTCGAGGCACTTCGCACAGTGAGCGCGGAGACCCAAGAAGCTCCCGCTGGAGAACTCCACAGATTCCTCGTCAAGAGCCTCGCGATTCTGGCCGGACTGCGCCGCCTGGATGTCAGGGCTTCGTATTGGTACATCCAACCTGTCGCAACGCTCTTCCTGCTGGGAGCGCTGACCGTCTACGGAGTTTTTCTGTTCTACACCGGCCAGGAAAACCGAGCGTTCGGTGCCCACGGGATCGTCGACTACGTTCCGGCCTTCCTGTGGGGCTTCGGTTCCGACGTCCTGACCAAGCGGCTCGAAGATATCCGGTTCACGAGGCCATAGTGGCTCTGCTCATGCCGTGCGGGGGCATGCTCATGCCGTGAGCATGCCCGCCTGCCAGAGATCGAAGGGGCCGCGGAGCCGAAACCCGCGCATTCCGCGACTGAGGGTTGTCGGACATCGGCTCACGCCGCTCCAACCGGAGGATCATAATTTCTATGCCCCCGAGCCGTGATTTCTGCGGCCGTGCCGGTGCGGGATCGGGCCGAGGCCGCTTCCTTCGTGGACTCTCGGGGCTCGGGGCCCGGGAACGGTTCTTGCTCTCTACCGACGGATCCGAATCATCCTGCCGGGTCCTGGGGTCCGGCGAACGGTCCCAGAGGAGAGCCCGATGTCCTTTCGAACGTCCCGTTTCGTCCACCTCGCTGCCGGGGTCCCGGCCCTCGTCGTCCTGCTCGCAGCCACTTTTTCCGGCGAGCCGGCCGGAGCCAGCAATCTCACCGGTTTCCTGCCACAGGCCGGCACCGGAGTGGTGGCCTCGAGCTACACCGACGAGAGCTACGACGAGTTCTGGCTCGGCGAGACCCGGGTCTCCGAGCCGGCGCTGGGCGAGATCACCACTCGCAGCGCCGCTCTCTGGCTGAGCTGGGGTCTCACCGATCGCTGGTCCCTCGTGTTCGATCTGGCCAGCGTCGACACCGAGGCGGGAGGACCGGTCGGCCTCACGGACTCGGGGCTGCAGGACGTCTCCGCCCTGCTGGCGACCCACCTGTGGAGCCACGGCCGTGGACATCGCGAGCACTCGCTGGTGGCCGCCGCCGGGATCCGGACACCGCTGGATTCGTACGAGGCCAACGCGCCGGTAGCCCGCGGCGACGAAACCACCGACGGTCTGCTGCGCCTGGTCTACCTGCTGCGGATCGGCGGCTTCTACTGGTCGCAGCAGCTGGGATACGACCTGCGCGGCGGCGACGCCCCCGACTGCTGGCCGGTGTTCACCGAGATCGGATACGGCACGGGTCGCTTCACCTGGATCGCCAGCTATACCCGCATGCTGGCCGAAGACGGCACCGATATCGGTGATCCCGGCTTCACCTTTCCAAGCAACCGGGAAGAGCTCGAGCGGGTCGGCGCCAAGGTGGTGGTCGAGCTCGATTCCCGGTGGTCGGCCTTCGGCGGCGCCTTCACCACCCTCTCTGGCCGCAACTCCGGCGATGCCGACGGTTTCTCGCTGGGAATCATCCGCCGGTTCTGAGCCGGCACGGCCTGGGCGCGACGGGTGGGCTCGGGCCCTTGACGGTAGCGGGTGGGGTGCCTACGATGGACGCGGAACCCGCCTCCTCCTTTCACCGCTACGGCTCGCGACGACGGGCTGGCAGGATCTATTGTTATGCCTCCCCGTGGATTCGATCCAGCGATCGGGCTCGTCGCCCTGCTGCTACTGATCAACCTCCTGGCCGTTTTCGGCCTGGTTGCCTCGCGCCTCGATGTCCGCGCTGCGATCCGTGAGCAGCGATCCCTCGAGACCCGCGCCGACGCCCGCACCTTCGAGGCGCTCCTGGCCCAGCAGCACGCCGATCTCTCGTTCCTCGCCCGCACCCCGCCCCTGGCCGCGCCGTCGGCTGCGGCCGGACGGCCGGGCGAGAGCGACCCGGTGGTGCGCCGCTGGGCGCGGCTCGACGTCGAGGCGTCGCTGCTGCTATTCCTCGAGTCGCGCCCGGCGGTGCAGCGGCTCGAGGTCGAGTGGCACCGCGGGGAGCCGCGCACCGTGGCGTTGCAGCCCGACGGTGTACCGCAGCTCGCTCCGCCCGAGGCGCCGCCGCCCGAGGCGCCGGGCCTGGTGTCGGCGGAGTGGGCCGTGGGCGGGGGAACGGGGCGCCTGCGAGCCTGGGTCGATCCCGGGCCCCTGCTCTCGACCACCGGCCCGGAGCTCGTCCTGCACCACCTGCGGCCGGAGTCCGACGGACCGGTGGAGCCGGTGACGAGCGGCCTGTGGACCGCACCCTTCGCCGGCTGGATCGAACGTGCGGAGGTCGATTCCGGCGTCGTGCGCTCGGTGGAGCGGCTGGCCGGTGGCACCTTCTGGCTCCTGCTCCTCAACATCGCCCTGATCCCTCTCTCCCTGGTGTTGGTGGGCCTCACCCTGCAGCGGGTGCGGCGCCTGGCACGGCTCGAGAGCGAGGCGGCGCAGCGGGACCGCATGCAATCGCTCGAGGATCGGGTGCGTCACGCCGAGCGGCTGGCCAGCCTGGGGCGTTTCGCGGCGGGAATCGCCCACGAGATCAACAACCCGCTGGAGGGTATGGCCAACTATCTACAGCTGCTGAGCGACGACCTCGAGAGCGGCTCGGTCGACGACGCCCGGCGCTGGCTGCCCCGGCTGCGCGAGGGAATCGACCGCGCCGCGGGCACGGTGCGGCAGGTGCTGCGTTTCGCCGTGCCCGGTCGGGGCGAGAAGCGCGCCGCCGACCTGGCGGAAGTGGTGGAGAGCGCGGCGGCCTTCCTGCGCGGCCACCCCGACTGCCGCGGTGTCACCATCACAACCCGCACGCCCGGCAGCCTGCCCTTCGAAGGAGATGCCCAGACCCTCGGCCAGCTGGTGCTCAACCTGGTGCTCAACGCCTGCCAGGCCCAGTCGGCGGGCGGCGAGGTCGAGGTGCGGGCCTGCCGCGCCGAGGACGATACCGACGAAAATGGCGATGGCGATAGCGATCAGCTGGTGCTCGAGGTGCTCGACCGCGGTCCGGGGTTTCCGTCCGAAGCGAGAGACGAGCTCTTCGAGCCGTTTCGTTCGACCCGCGGCTCCCTCGGCCTGGGTCTCGCCGTGTGTCATGATATCTCGAGCGATCACGGCGGCCGGATCAGCCTCGGCGATCGGGTCGGCGGCGGAGCGGTGGTGCGGGTCACCCTGCCCTGCCGGGCGTTGGAGAGAGAGGAAGACCTATGAGCCCGCGGGCCACCGTCCTGCTGGTCGACGACGAAGACTACGTACGCGACTCCCTGGCCAGCCTGCTGCAGCGCCGGGGCTTCGAGACCCGCACCGCCGCCTCGGTGGAGGAGGCCCTCTCCCCGGAGAGCCTGGGAGGAGTCGACGTGGTGGTCACCGACCTCAAGATGCCGGGCCGCGACGGTCTCGCCCTGGTGCGCGAGCTGGCCGGCGAGAATGCGCCGCCGA
>CAZMEL010000072.1:0-28041 GCA_964565225.1 uncultured Thermoanaerobaculia bacterium
GCCCTTGACCTATACCTCCGCCAAGCAGCTGGTCCCGGTGGCCAACAAACCGGTGCTCTTCTTCGGCATCGAGTCCATCGTCGCGGCCGGCATCACCGAGCTGGGTATCATCGTCGGCGACACCAAGGACGAGATCCGGGGAGCCGTTGGAGACGGTTCACAGTTCGGTGCCGAGGTCACCTACATCGAGCAGGATGCTCCCCGTGGACTGGCCCATGCGGTGATGATCGCCGAAGAGTTCATTGGCGACGATTCCTTTGTGATGTACCTCGGAGACAACCTGATCGCCGGTGGCATCACCAGCCTGGTCAAGGAGTTCCAGGAGCTTCGATGCAACGCCCAGATCCTCCTGGCGGAGGTGGCGAACCCGCAGCAGTTCGGAGTCGCCGAGCTGGCCGACGACAACACCGTACGCCAGCTGGTGGAAAAGCCGGCCGAGCCGCGGAGCAACCTGGCGCTGGTCGGCGTCTATATGTTCGATTCCAACATCTTCGAGTCCGTGCGCCGGATCGAGCCCTCCGCCCGCGGGGAGCTCGAGATCACCGACGCGATCCAGAACCTGATCGACCGCGGCTTCGAGGTGCATCCTCACAAGGTGCGGGGTTGGTGGAAGGACACCGGCAAGCTCGAAGACATGCTCGAAGCCAACCGCATCGTGCTCGAGACGCTGGACTTGGAGCGTGGCCGGGGCGAGGTCGAGGGTGGGAGCATCGAAGGCCGGGTGGAGCTCGGCGATGGCGTGGAGCTGGTGAATTCCGTGGTGCGGGGGCCGGCGGTGATCGGCGCGGGCACCCGACTGGAGAATGCGTTCGTGGGCCCGTATTCGTCGATCGGCGATCGGTGCACGCTGGTCAGCTGCGAGATCGAGAACTCCATCGTGCTCGAGGGCAGCGAGATCCGCGACATCGGTTTGCGGATCGACGGCTCCCTGGTGGGCCGCAACGTCAAGATCGTGAAGACCGACATCAAGCCGCGGGCCTACCGCTTCATGCTCGGCGACAACTCCGAAGTCGGGATCACCTGAGGGCCGGAGAGAGACATGCGAGCGTTGGTCTTTGGCGGCACGGGAATGCTCGGCCGGGCCGTGGCGGCGGAATGGCGTCGGCGCGATCGGGCGGTGCTGGCCCTGTCGCGGGCGCAGGCGGATCTTCTCGATCCCGGTCGGCTGGTGGAGTGGGCGGAGAGCTTTCGCCCGCGGGTGATCGTCAACTGCGGCGCGTTCACCCGGGTGGACGCCTGTGAAACCGAGTGGGAGGCTGCGAAAGCGGCCAACGGCACGGCCGTGGGCAGCGTAGTGGAAGCCGCTCGGCGGATCGACGCTCGGGTGATCCACATCTCGAGCGACTATGTGTTCTCCGGCGACGGCACCGAGCCCTACCCGACCGATGCGCCCACGGGCCCGATCTCGGCGTACGGCAAGAGCAAGCTCTTCGGAGAGCAAGAAGCTTCGAAGTACGAACGGTCCCTGATCCTGCGGACCAGCTGGCTCTTCGGCCCCGGTGGCCCCAACTTCGTAGCGACCATGCGACGCCTGATGCTGGCCGGCAAGGAGCTGAGCGTGGTAGACGACCAGATCGGTGGTCCCACGTATACTCCCTACCTGGCCCGCGCCATTGCCGACCTTGCCGAAAGCGAGGTCAGTGGTGTATTCCACTATCAGAATCGCGACGCGGTCTCCTGGTACGGCTTTGCCCGGGAAATCGCTCGATGCCTGCGAATTTCCCGAGAGGTTCGCCCGGTGACAACCGAAGAGTTTCCTCGCCCCGCCCCTCGTCCTGCCTACTCCGTGCTCGATGTCTCGAGCTTCGAAGAGATGGCAGACCGGCGGGTCGAGCCCTGGATTTGTGGATTGTGCGAATATCTGGAGACCTTAGGAGGCAACCATCCATGAAGGCATTGATTACCGGTATCACCGGTTTTGCCGGATCCCACCTGGTGGACTACCTGCTCGCCGAGCAGCCCCAGGTCGAGATCTTCGGCACCTATCGCTGGCGTAGCCCGCGAAACCTCATCTCCCACGTGCGCGGACGGATCGAGCTGGTCGAGACCGACCTCCGCGACCTGGCGTCGACCACCTCGATGCTCGAACAGGTCCAGCCCGATTTCATCTTCCATCTCGCGGCCCAGAGCTTTGTGCCCGCCAGCTGGAGCGCTCCCGCGGCGACGCTGGATACCAACATCCTCGGGCAGACGAACCTCTTCGAAGGGGTGCGGCGCCTGGGCCTCGATCCGGTGATCCAGATCGCCTGCTCGAGCGAGGAGTACGGCCTCGTGTATCCGGAAGAGACGCCGATCAAGGAGACCAACCCTCTGCGGCCGCTCTCCCCCTACGCCGTCTCGAAGGTGACCCAGGACTTCCTCGGTTACCAGTACTTCCAGAGCTACGGCATGAAGGTGATCCGCACTCGGGGCTTCAATCACACCGGCCCACGGCGCGGAGAGGTCTTCGTGACCTCGAACTTCGCCAGGCAGCTGGCCTACATTCGCGCCGGCAAGGCGGAGCCCGTGATCCATGTCGGCAACCTCAACGCGGTTCGCGACTTCACCGATGTGCGCGACATGGTGCGGGCCTACTGGCTGGCGGTCACCAAGGCCAAGCCGGGCGAGGTGTACAACATCGCTACCGGAGAGGGGATCACCATCCAGGAGCTTCTCGATCGGCTGATCCAGCTGGCGGAAGTCGAGGTCGAGGTGCGGCCCGATCCGGCTCGCATGCGCCCATCCGATGTGGAGATTCTGGTGGGTGACAGCTCGAAATTCCAGAAGGACACGGGTTGGAAACCGGAGATCCCCTTCGATCAGACTCTGAAGGACACGATCGACTACTGGTTGCAGCGAGTGGAATCCGAGGGTGATTGACCCGGTGTGGAGCTCGGGCGGGGAACGATGAAGGCTCTGGTCACCGGAGTCACGGGTTTTGTGGGGCGGCACCTGGCGGCCCGCCTCCTGAGCCATGGGTGGACGGTGGCCGGCATCTCCTCGGATCCCTCGCAAACCGTGCCCGGCGTGGAGCTCTTCCGGGTAGACCTCCTCGATGCGAAGGGATTGACCGATGCGGTGCGCTCGGCCGATCCCCGAGTCATCGTCCACCTCGGAGGTCTGAGCCATGTCGGAACCTCCTGGAAAGACCCCGGCGAGTATTTTCGAGTCAACTTCACCGGCACTCGCTACCTGCTGCATGCGGCGGGGGAACGCCGGGTGATCTTCGCCTCGAGCTCCGAGGTCTACGGTTGTGTGCCCGAGGACGAGCAGCCGGTCCGGGAAGATCGGGCTCCGGACCCGCAGTCTCCCTACGCCATCGTCAAGGCCTGCGCCGAGGGGCCGGCGCTCGACCACGGCGCCGTCGTGGTCCGCTCCTTCAACGCAATCGGTCCCGGCCAGGCCCCTCGCTTCGCCATGCCGTCGTTCGCCGCACAGCGGGCGGCGATTCGGCGAGGAGCGGAAGCCAAGATCCACGTGGGAGACCTGAGCCCGCGTCGAGATTTCTTGCACGTCACCGATGTCGCCGAGGCGTACCGCCTCTTGATGGAGCGTGGGGAGCCCGGGACGATCTACAACCTGGCCAGCGGTGACGCCTGCTCCATTGCCGACGCCCTCGAGCTCTTGCAGAGCCTTTCCGGGGTCGAGGCCGAGGTCGTTCTCGATCGCGAACGGGTGCGGCCCGTGGACGTCCCGCTGCTCCGCGGCGATAGCTCCCGGCTGCGTGCCCTGGGCTGGCAACCGACCCTCGGCCTCGAGGACGCCCTGCATGGGATCTGGGTCGAGGCCCTGGAGAAGCAGACAGGGTAGTGGACTCCGGAGAGCTCCTGCGCAAAGCCTTGCACATCGGGGTCGGGGCGCTCGCCTTGACCCTGGTCTTCTTGGGGCCCCTGCTCTCGGCCCTTCTTCTCTCGGCCCTCCTGCTCTTCAACCTCACCCTCCTGCCCCGCTACGGCGCTCGCTGGCTCTGGCGGCAAGACGAAGCCTTTCTCTCGCCGGGGGTCGTCGCCTATCCGGCAGTCCTCCTCTTTCTGCATCTGATTTTCTGGCACCGGGTCGAGATCGTGGCCTCGGTGTGGGCCACGCTCGCTTTCGGCGACGGCATGGCCTCCATCGTCGGGCGAAGCCTCGGGGGTCCGCGCCTGCCATGGAATCCGAAGAAGACCTGGGCCGGTACCCTGGCGTATGGGTTCTTCGGCGCCCTCGGAGGGGCAGTGGCACTGGGGATCGCCCTGTGGCAGCTGGAGCGGTCGCCGGACCTCGCCTACATTCTCGCCCTCGCGGCGGCAACTGCCGGAGTTGCGGCCTGGGTCGAGTCGTTGCCTCTAGAGCTCGACGACAACATCATCGTTCCGCCCATTGCGGCCCTCGCCTTGCTCGGGCTGCTGGAGTCTGCGGGCTGGCAGGACCGGGTCGATCCCCGGGCTCTGGTGATGAAGGCCGCCCTGGGTCTGGCCGCCAATCTGTTGCTGGGCCTGCTCGCGTTTCGCCTGCGAGCGATCGACGCTTCCGGCGTGTGGGCGGGGACGGCTCTCGGAACGGCGGTCTTCGCTTTCCAGGGTTGGAGGGGGCTCGCCGTTTTGGTCGTCTTCGTGGCGGTCGGTTCGGCGGTCAGCCGGATCGGGCCGAGGGCCGATCCGGGCCCGGACGATCGACTCGAAGCCAAGGATCCGGAAAGCCGGCGAGGAGCTCGAAACGCGATGGCCAACATGGGGGTGGCCGCGGCCCTGGCAACTCTGGCCGCCACCACTCCCCACGGCGCGGTGCTGGTGCCTGCGTTCGTGGCGGCCTTCGCCGCGGCGCTCTCCGATACGGTCAGCTCCGAGCTGGGGCCGCTGGCTCGGGGGCCGGTGGTGTTGATCACTTCCTTCGAGCGGGTTCCCGCGGGAACGGACGGCGGAATCAGCCTGGTGGGTACGGTCGTGGGGGCCGGCGCTGCTCTCGGTATGGCGGGCCTGGGGTGGGGCCTGGGCTTCGTCTCCGCAGCCCTCGTGCCTTGGGTGGCGGTGGCCGGCCTGCTCGGCAACTTCGTCGACAGTCTCGCCGGTGCTCTGCTCGAACGCCGTGGGCTGCTCGACAACGAAGGGGTCAATTTTCTCGCCACCGCGGCGGCGGCCCTGGCCGCTCTGGGCTTTGCGGCCCTGGGGTAAGATATGGTGAATCTGCCGCGTGAGCGGCTCCACCGAGAGGGAATATCGTGAGCGAATCATCGACAAGCGCAGCATCGATCGAGACCGAACGGCCGGATGCCGGATCGGCAGACGACCCCGGTGAGTCCCGTTTCGACGACACCTTGCCCAGCTCCGGCCTCTTGAGCTTCTACGACCATCTCCGAGATCGGATCGTCGAAGGGGTCGAGCGGCGCGGTGGAGCCATCGGGAGCCGGGGCGTCCAGGCGTTGCTCCTGGTGCCGGATATCTTCATTCTGGTGGCTCGGCTGTCCCTGGACAAAGACGTGCCCAGGGGCCAGAGGGCGCTGCTCGCCAGTGCCTTGGCCTATTTCGTGCTGCCGGTCGATATCTTGCCCGAAGCCTTCGTGGGTCCCGCCGGGTACGTCGACGATCTGATCTTCTCCCTGGCGGTTCTCGCGCAGGCCTTCGGAAGAGGTCTGGAGCCTCATGCCGAGAAGTACTGGAGCGGAGACCAGAAGGTCCGCACCGTGCTCCGCGATGTGCTCGAGGCTGCCGAGAGCCTGCTCGGTCACAGTGTCTACGATCGACTGCGCGATCTCCTGGCGAAGAAGGGTGTCCGCCTCGACGACCAGCGGGAAGACTGAGGCCTGACGGGCCCGATCTCGACCTCGAGGCCGAGGAACCCGGGAAACGGGTTTTCACCAGGCTCGAAGCTCCAATTGCTCGAGTCGGCTCTCGGCTCGCCAGTCGAGGCTCCAGGCCGTCGATTCCGTTCCGGCCTCGACGGACTAGGAGTGAACCGGGGTCGGTTGGGGCTCCGGATCCGGGAGGTCTTTCTGCCGTAATCGCTTCAGCTCCTCCACCAGGTCGCGGATCGGCGCGAATCCTCCGTCGGGGAAACGGTCGAGCAGAGAGCGAAACTCGCCGAGGCTGCCTGCGCCCCAGCGCTCGTAGACCGCAACTTTGATCAACAGTTGCAGCTTGTCGCAGGTCGAAACGAAACGCGCTTCCGGGGTTTCCCCTGCCTGGTATTCGGCCAGCAGCTCGACGGCGCGGTCGCCCAGAGGAGCCAGGATTTCGCGGGCGGCCGCCTGCTCTGCCGCCGCCTTGGCGCCGGGCGGGAAGTAGGCTGCGGCGGTGCGGGGGAGGTCGCCGGTTCTCACCTCGGCCAGGTCGTGCACCAGGGCCAGCTCCAAAACTTTCAACCGGTCGAGCTCCGGTAGATCCTGGGCCAGGGACCAGGCCAGGAACAGCAGGTGGAACGTGTGCTCGCTCACACTTTCGGGATCGGTAATACCGCGCAGGAAATAGCCGCTGCGGGGTACTCGGTCGAGGGTCTGGAGCTCGAGGAGCAACTCGAGAAGAGATTGGTTTGCTCTCATGATCGG
Source organism: uncultured Thermoanaerobaculia bacterium (assembly GCA_964565225.1). Taxonomy (GTDB): domain Bacteria; phylum Acidobacteriota; class Thermoanaerobaculia; order Multivoradales; family J023; genus CAZMEL01. Next base: position 6,500 of record CAZMEL010000072.1, read on the forward strand.
TGAAGGTATCCTGCCCTTTCCTGGTTGACCAACCGGCCGCTCACAGGGCCCACATGGCTGGCTCCGGTAGCTCCGACGCTCCCGCCAGCAGCTCGCCGTGTGCAACGATTCGGGCGTCGCCGCTCACATGGGGGGTCGTCAGCTCTCTCCGGAGCACGGTACCACCCACCTCGAGCTCGAACCCTCCTGCGGTCAGGATCGTGGCGGGAAGCGTGAGCTCGCCCCGGGAGATCCCTACCGCTACCATGGCGACGACTCCGGAGCCACAGGCCAGCGTCTCGGCCTCGACTCCCCGCTCGTAGGAGCGAATCTCGCCGCGATTGGCATCGAGAAAGCGGACCCAGTGCACGTTGGCACCCTGAGGTCCCAGGTCGCGATGGTGCCGGAGCCCGGGTCCTTGCTCAAGAAGGGGCACATCCCCCAGGGATCGATGGGTTGGCAGCACGAGATGAGGAGTGCCGACCCGAAGGTGGAATCCGGAGACGGTTCCGGCCGGAGTCTCGAGGGTGACGGCTCGAGGGTTGGAGACCTCGATGGGTAGCTCGATCGTGACCCGATCGGGGCCCAAGAGCTGGCATCGGCAGAGGCCGAGGTCGGTATGGAGCTCGAGGGAGTCGGTTCTCCATTCGAGAAAGAAGGCGAGCCAGGCGGCACAGCGACTACCGTTGAGGCAGAAGCGGCTGCGGCTGCCGTCGGCATTGAAGTGGACCATCCGCGCTCCCTCCGCCTCGCGGTACAAGAGAAGAACGCCATCGGCTCCGGCCGAGACCCCGCGCCGGCACCAATCTCTCAGGGTCTGGGGCGTGGGAGCCTCGGTGGGCTCGACCAGAGCGAGAAAATCGTTGCCGCCTCCGGAGAGGCGGTAGTAGGGAATCGGGGAAGGCGGGGACATCGGGCTCCCGTCAGCGCGCGGTGGTCGTTACCGGCTCGCTCAAGGCGCTGCGGTTGCCCTTCTGGTCGACGACCTGAATGCGGAACGAGTAGCTGAATCCCGGGGTCAGGCCTTCGGAGACGTATTCTCCTCCGGAAATCGGCTCGGGAGTGATCGGGTGGAAGTCTCGGCCCGGTTCGCGCCGCAGCAGAATATACCCGGCAACATCGTCGGCCGCGCTCGGGTCCCAGCGCAGCCGCACCCTGCCGGGCTCGGCGAGGGCGACGAAGTTTCGGGGCAGCGGTGGCGGAAAGCGGTCCTCGTATTCGATCTCCCGCTCTCCCGCGGCGGCGCTGGAAACAAAGGGCTCGCGGCTGGCCACGGTCTTGACCGTGTAGATGTAGCGGTTGCCGAACCGGGCCGTAGTGTCGGAGAAGGTCGTCTTGTCGTTGCCGACGGATCCGAGTGCCGCGCCGTATCCGCGAACTCGCGCATCGCGGCGGAAGATGTCGAACCCTTCGATCTCTTCATCATCCACCGCGGCCCAGCTGAGGGAGATACCGTCGGGCCGGGGATCGAGCTCCAGATCCTGCGGCGCCGCGGGTGGCTCCGCCACGGTCAAGGCGACCCGGTTGGAGAAAGACGAAGCTTCTTCCCCCTTGTAGGTGCGGACGGCGAAGAAGCTGGCGGATGGCGGATCGGGAAGCTCGGCGGCCATGGGCACCCGGAACTGGATCCGGTCGCCGGTGACGGCGGCGGTCAGCTCGGATCCACGCAGGGTCAATACAGGCTTCGATCCGGCGAGGAACTCCAGGTTCTCTACCCGCGGTAGCGTGCCATCGGCGAGCAAGGGCTTGACCAGCTCGATCAGCTCCACCGAATCGATTCCGCCCAGGGTGAGGCCGCTGATCGTCGTCTTGGGAAAGCCGAAGCTGAACAACATCTCGCGGCCCTGCTGGCTGATGGTCAGGTCCGACGTGGTCATCGGGATGTTGCGCAGGGGCGGAAGGGGATCGCCCTTCTTGCCACAAGCCACCGGGAAGAGCGCGAAGAGGGCCAGCAGGAGGCAGGTCGGCCAGGAGACCGCCGAGCCGCCCGGCCGAAGCTTGATTTCAAAGGACATAGCGGCTCAAGTCCTCGTCTTTCGCGATGTCGGCGAGAGCGTCGCGAACGTACTTCGCGTCGATGTCGAATCTCTCCCCGGAGTTTTCGGGTGCCGTAAAGGAGATTTCTTCGAGCAGTCGCTCCATCAGGGTCGCCAGGCGGCGAGCCCCGATGTTCTCGGTTCTCGAATTCACCTCCACCGCCAGCTGGGCGATGGACTCGACCGCTTCGGGCAGGAAGTTCAGTTCCACGTTCTCGGTCTTCAGCAGGGCGTTGTACTGCTTGGTCAGCGAAGCCTCCGGCTCGGTGAGAATGCGGACGAACTCTTCCTTGCCGAGGGCGGTGAGCTCTACTCGGATCGGCAGGCGCCCTTGCAGCTCGGGAATCAGGTCCGAGGGCTTGCTGACGTGGAATGCGCCAGCCGCGATGAACAGGATGTGATCGGTCTTGAGCATGCCGTACTTGGTGGTGACGGTCGTGCCCTCGATGATCGGCAGGAGGTCGCGCTGCACTCCTTCTCGGGAGACATCGGGGCCACGTCCACCTTCTCGACCCGCGACCTTGTCGATCTCGTCGAGAAAAATGATGCCGCCTTCTTCGACTCTCGCCCGGGCCTCTTCGGCCACCAGGCGCTGGTCGATCATCTTCTCGGCTTCCTGCTGCTTGAGAATCTCCCGCGCCTCGGCGACGGTGACCTTCTGCTTCTTGTTGCGGCCGAAAAGTCCGGGCATCATCTCTTTGAGATTGATACCCACCTCCTCCACCCCACCCTGGGGCGTGAACATCTCGAAGCTCGGATAGCGGGACTCTTCGATCTCGATCTCGACTTCCTTGTCTTCGAGCTTGCCGTCCCGCAGTTTCTGCCGGAACTTCTCTTTGGTAGGGCCGAGGTCGGGGCCTTCCATTGCGAAGCCGGGGGTCAGAGGGGTGGGGATCAGAAGGTCGAGAAGAAGATTTTCGGTCCGTTCCGCGGCATTCTTCAGGACGTCCCGCTTCTTCTCGTCCTTGACCATGCTCACCGCAATTTCCATGAGGTCACGAATCATCGCTTCGCAGTCGCGCCCTACATAACCGACCTCGGTGAACTTGCTCGCTTCGACCTTCAAGAAGGGCGCCCGGGCCAATTTCGCCAGCCGCCGGGCGATCTCGGTCTTACCGACGCCGGTGGAGCCGATCATCAGAATATTCTTCGGATAGATCTCCTCCGCCATGGGGCCCTGAATCTGCTGCCGGCGCCAGCGGTTGCGCAGGGCGATGGCCACCGCCCGCTTCGCCTTGCGCTGGCCGACGACGAATTTATCGAGCTCGAAGACGATCTGCCGTGGTGTCAAATCATCCACGGATTCCAGCGCCGCTTCCAGCGGTTCCTGCAGACCGGTGTCGGTTTCGGAAGTGGACATTGAGGCTACAGCTCCTCGACGGTGAATTGGTCGTTCGTATAGATGCAGATCTCTGCGGCGATCTTCATCGCCGATTCGACGATGTCCCGGGTGTCCATCTCGGTATGCCGGATCAACGCCCGCGCCGCCGCCAGAGCGAAGTTGGAGCCGGAGCCGATCGCCAGGGCTCCTTCGTCGTCGGGCTGGATCAGGTCTCCGGTGCCCGACATGAGGAAGCTGCTGTTCTTGCCTGCGATGATCATCATTGCCTGGAGCTGGCGCAGCACGCGGTCGGTCCGCCAGTCCTTGGCCAGCTCGACCACGGCGCGTTCCAGGTTGCCCTGGTATTCGTCCAGCTTGGCTTCGAACCTCGTGAAGAGGGCGAGCCCATCGGCCGCGCTGCCGGCAAAGCCGACCAGCACGTCGCCTCGGGCGACCCGCTTCACCTTGCTGGCGCCGCCCTTGATGATCGTATTCTGAAGAGTCACCTGGCCGTCGCTCGCCATCACGGTCTTGCCGTCGCGGCGCACCAGGAGCACAGTGGTTGAGTGTATCTCGTTCATGAGGCGGGGGATTCTATCAGCGGTGCCGCCGATTGGGCGGTCAAATCTTGGCCCGTGGGTGGCTGGACCGATAGATCCGCAGCAGCCGCTCCAGCTCGACATGGGTGTATTTCTGGGTCGTGGAGAGGGAGGCGTGGCCGAGAAGCTCCTGGATGGTGCGCAGATCCGCACCCTCTTCGAGCAAATGGGTGGCGAAGGTGTGCCGCAGAGTGTGTGGGTGAACTCCCGGAGGAAGCCCGGCCGTCTGGGTGTGTCGGTCGACGATCCGGCGCACGGAGCGGTCGCTCAAACGCCCGCCGCGATGGTTGAGAAATACGGGATCGCCACCCTCTGTACCCTGGGAAGCGAGGCCCGCCCAGTCGGCCTGCCAGGCGAGCAGGGCATCCGTCGCCGGTTTGCCGAAGGGCACCATCCGCTCCTTGCCGCCCTTGCCGAGGACCCGCAGGACCCGGGCGCGGAGATCGAGGTCGTCCCAGTCGAGGCTCACCAGCTCGCCTACCCGCAACCCGGTGGCATAGAGGAGCTCGACGATGGCACGGTCGCGCCGCTGCAGGACGTCGGAGGTGTCGGGAGACTCGAGCAGGTTCTCGACCTCTCCGGGGCGCAGATGCCGAGGCAGGGTCTTCTCCTGCTTGGGTGCTCGCACGCCCTGGGCCGGGTTGGTGGTCAGAACACCGCGCGTACAGGCGAAACGGAAGAGCCCTTTGACCGCCGAGAGGGCGCGGGCCCGGCTCTTGCGAGAAAGTCCCTCGCGGGTCATGGAAGCGAGAAAGGCCTTCACCGCCGCGGGCTCTACCTGCTGCGGACGGAGGCTCTCGAGCTCGACTCCCAGGTACTCGCCGACGAGGAAACGCAGAAAGCGTTCGAGATCGCCGCGATAGGCGCGGATGGTCAACCGGGCGAGGTTGCGCTCGAGCGCGAGGTGCTCGAGGAAGTCTTGGACCAGTGCCTGCATCGGCGAGCTCCCGGCTCAGCCCGCGGGTATCGGTTCCGGGGTGGCTTCGGCCTCCGCCGGCTCCGGCTCCACGGCCACGAAATCGTGCCGGCGAATCCAGCGGTGCAGCTCCTCTCGGGCTCTCTGGGCATACTTCTCGCGCCGCTCCCGTTTCTTGATCCGCTGCGGGAAGGGCTCGAAGAGGCCGTAGTTGATGTTCGCCGGCTGAAAGTGCTTGGCCTTGGACTCGGTCAGGTGCCGCGCCATCGCCCCGAGGGCGGTGGTGGCGGGGAACGGAGCGGGAGCACGCCCTTCGCGCCGCTCGAAGGCCAGGTAATGGGCGATCGCCAGGCCGGTGGCGGCAGACTCCAGGTAGCCTTCGACACCGGTGATCTGGCCCGCCAGCCGTACTCTGGCCTCGGAGCGGAGCCGATAGAGCTTGTCGAGGTGTACCGGGGCGTTGACGAAGGTATTGCGGTGGATCTGGCCCAGACGGATGAACTTCGCGTTCTCCAGGCCGGGAACCAGCCGCAACACCCGCTTCTGATCCCCCCACTTCATCCGCGACTGGAATCCGACCAGATTGTAATGGCTGCGAGCGAGATTCTCCTGCCGCAGCTGGACCACGGCATAGGGCCGGGTGCCGTCGGGCCGGGTGAGGCCCACCGGCTTCATGGGTCCGAAGCGCAGGGTGTCGACCCCGCGCCGGGCGATCTCTTCGATCGGCAAGCAGCCCTCGAAGAACTGGATCTTTTCGAACTCGTGGGGGGTCGACACCTCGGCGGTGGTGAGTGCCTCGTAGAAGCGTGCGTACTCCTCTTCTGTAAACGGCGCATTCAGATAGTCGTCTCCATCTCCCTTGCCGTACCTCGAGGCGGCGAAGAGGATGTCCATATCGAGGCTCTCCGCATCGACGATCGGAGCGATGGCGTCATAGAAATAGAGGTACTCGTCGCCGAGGAGCCCGAGCAGAACCTCCGACATGGCCTCCGAGGTGAGAGGGCCCGTGGCGAGCACCACGTCTCCCTCGGGAAGAGCCGTGACCTCTTCTCGCACCACGGTGATCTCGGGTCGAGAGCCGATCGCTTCGGTGACCCGCTCGGCGAACAGGTCGCGGTCGACCGCGAGAGCGCTGCCCGCCGGTACGGCCGCTTCGCGAGCAGAGCCGATGATCAGCGAGCCGAAGGCCTCCATCTCCCGCTTCAGGAGCCCGGCGGCGTGCAGGGGGTCGTCGCTGCGGAGGGAGTTGCTGCACACCAGCTCGGCGAAACGATCGGTACTGTGGGCCGGGGTCTGGCGCTCGGGGCGCATTTCGTACAGCACCACGGGGATCCCGAAACGCGCCAGCTGGTAGGCGCATTCGCTTCCCGCGAGCCCGGCGCCGACGATGTGCACGGGGTGGGTCATGGCAACTCCTCTTGGACGGATGATGGCGGCACGATGCCGATGAGGGTCGATTCTACCCCTTCAGGTCCGGGCTACGTAGACCGGCCCCGGCTGGCGCTGGATCCAGCCGCCGAGCTCGAGCTCGAGGAGTGCGCCCAGCACTCGATCGACGGTTGCGCCGAGGGTGGTGGCGATCTCCTCGCTGGTCACGCCACGGCCGGCGGGGCACGCTTGCAGCACCTCGCCATTCCAACCCGAGGGCTGGGGTGGGTGGAAGGGTTGCGTTGGCTCGGGTCGTTCCTCTCGCTTGGACCCGGCCGGAAAGAGCTCGAGCTGTTGGGCCAGTGGGAGGGTAGCGAGAATGTCTTCCGGAGACCGCACGAGATGTGCGCCGTCGGCCAGGAGACCGTTGGTGCCGGCGGAGAGCGGCTCGTAGATGGAGCCCGGCACGGCGTAGACCTCGCGGCCGAGGTCGAGGGCGAGGTGAGCGGTGATCAGGGAGCCCGACCGTGGCGCGGCCTCGACCACCAGGGTGGCGAAACCCAGGGCGGCGATGACCCGGTTGCGGATGGGAAAGTTCCACGGCCTCGGTGGTGTACCCAGGGGAAACTCGGTCACCAGGGCCCCGCGCCCGGGCTCCTCGGAGATTCTCCGGGCGAGATCGGACGAGGCGGAGGGGTAGTCGATGTCGAGGCCACAGCCGAGGATCGCGACCGTGGAGCCCTTTGGCGTTTCGAGGGCGGCGCGATGGGCCTCTGTGTCGACCCCGCGAGCGAAGCCGGAAACGATCGTGAGGCCGGCTTCCGCGAGGGCCCGACTCAGCTCCTGGGCGACCTTCTGACCGTATGGGCTCATGGAGCGAGAGCCGACCACGGCGATGGCGGGGCGAGAAGGAATCTCGCCCGCGCAGTACAGCACCGGCGGTGGCAAAGGATGGTCGAGCAGCGACTCGGGGTAACTCGGGTCGAGCCGGGTGAGGATTCGCCCTCCCCGTTCCAACACGGCCTCCTCCTCTCGCCGGGCGGCTCGGCTTCCGGAGTCGAGCATCCGCAGGGCTGCGACCAGATGCTTCTTGGGCACGCCGATCTCGGCCGCCCGGGCGTCGGTGCATTCACTCCACCCGATCCATTCTTCGAGATGGAGACACAGGCGACAGAGAGCCGAGCGGTGGATCCGCTGGGCGGCGTTCAAGGTGATCAAGAGCTCGCGTGGCTCCATGGTTCCTCCCGGGTTGGTTTTGCTCGAGGTAGCGGGGAAACCGCGTGGCTTCTCCTCGATCGCTCCCTTCGACCCTCCATGACGAAGAATCGGTGGCGAATTCTCGCTTCGGGTCGAAAAAAGCTTCCCGGCCTCCGGGATGGGCCAGATGCACAGCAAGTCGTGACGAGCCGGCCTCGTCGGCCAATCCGGGTTTGGATAGGCTCGTATATACTGACGGAGCTGTTTACGTGAGAAAAAACGGTCGCTCCTCCGTTCATCCGTCCGCGGAGAGTGAGCCCGATTGCATAGCCCAAGGGGGACTTGATGAAACGGTTTCGGATCGGAAATTCCGACAGGTCGACGGTCCTGGTCCTCTGCCTGCTCGCTCTTGTATTGCTCGCCGGGCGGCGTGCGCCGGCGACCGCCGAAAGCCAGCTCGAGTTCGGGGTGGACATGGCCAAGAGGGGGCTGTGGAGCGAAGCCCTGTTCCGCTTCAAGCAGGCCGAGCGTCTGCGGCCCGGTGACCCGAAGATCCTCAACAACATCGCCGTCTCCTTCGAGGCTCTCGGCAATTTCGAGCGCGCTCTCGAGTACTACCAGAAGGCGATCGGAGCGGACCGCTCCAACAGCGAGCTGAAGAGAAACTACTCTCGGTTCATCGAGTTCTATCGTGCCTTCAAACCCGAAACCCCCGAGGACGAATCGTCCGGGGAGCAGTCGGTCCAGGCAGGAAACTAATCGATGAGAGAGCGCGGAAGCACCAGGGAAAGGGCGAACAAGACCTTTCCTGCTGACGATTTTTCCCTTCGGTATTCTTCGGTGGCACCCACGAGGAGATCCTCCATGAAGCAGACGATCGCAAAGGGCACACGCTCGGCGGTGGCCCGTGGCCTGGCCGCTCTCATGTTGGCCGCGGGGATCGTTCCGGCAGTGGTCGCCGGCACGACCGAGGTCAAGCTCACCCTGCCGGTCAAGGCCCGCCTGGATCTCGACGGCAAGCGGTCGATCGCCCCGGCTCCCTTCATCATGGTCAGCCGAGAGGGCGAAGGGCGTCTTCCCGGGCGAGACGTGGATGTGCAGGACGAGTTCGAACGGTACATCTTCAAGCTCATTCGTCGGGAAACCGACTTGAAGGTCTTGGAAGCCGGCCCGGTCGACTTCCCTACCTATGATCTGGATATGTTGGCGCGAGACAGAGACTTCTGGCGAGCATTGGGCGATCGGTTGCAGGTCGACCTGATCCTCGCCGGATCCCTGGATTTCGACATCCAGGACAGGAGCGGGTATCGAACGGAAGAGTATGTCTCTCCTTTCGACGGCCGAACCTATCGCCGGCAAGTGCTGGTCGAGGAAACCGGATTCGAGTATGACATCGTCATGCAGGTTTTCGATGGCCACACGGGCGAGCTGCTGTACACCGACAATTTCAAGGACTTCAAACAGTACGAGGGCGAGAGCGCCGATCCCCTGGTGGGGATGTTCTCGAATCTCTACTCGCTGGAGGACCGAATCGTCGGTATCTTTTCGCAGAAGCAGGTGGAAGCGACCCGCCTGCTGTTCACGGACTGATCACGGCGTGTGACGTGGTCGCCGATCGCGATCATTGGTATCGAAGCAGAAACGCCTGGCCCCGAGAGAATCGCGCCCCTCTCTTTCGGGCCGCCCAGATCCTGGATTGAGCGCGACCGTCTCAGGAAGAAGGAGGTCCCGGTGACCCGTTTCCCTGTTGCCCAAACACCTGTCGAACCCTCCGTGCGGCGAAGCCTGCCGCGCGTCGCGGTGGCCTCGGCGATCTTCGCCGTCGCCTTGCTGTTGATCGGGGGACCCGCCGGAGCGCAGTACTTCGGCAAGAACCGGATCCAGTACCGCGATTTCGACTGGCAGATCTATCATTCGCCCCATTTCGATGTGTACTACTACACGGCCGAGGCCAACCAGCTGCAGAAGCTGGTCTCTCTGGCGGAGAGCGCATACGACGAGCTGTCGCGAACCTTCGATTTTCAGATCCAGGAGCCGACGCCGCTCATCGTCTACTCCACCCACTCTGCGTTCTTGCAGAACAACATCATCTTGAACGGCATTCCCGAGGGTGCCCAGGCGTTCGCGACTCCCACGCGATTTCGCATGGTTCTGCCCATGGACATGCCGGACAGCCAGTTGCTGGCGCTGATTCGTCATGAGCTGACCCACATCTTCCAGTACCACATCCTGTTCCGCGGCAAGCTCGGTGCGGGTCTCCGCTCTCGACCGCCGCAGTGGTTCATGGAGGGCATGGCGAGCTACTTCGGCGACGACGAAGGCCCCGGCGACAAGAAGTACATGGTCGACGCCGTGGTGAACGACCGCATTCCGTCGGTGGAGACCCTCGGGGGCGGGTTCTTCGCGTACCGCTTCGGGCACGCGGTCTTCGACTACATCGAAGAGCGCTGGGGCAAAGAGGCGGTGCTCGATCTGGTCTACGAATACCGCAACACGATCGGTTCGCGGATCGGCCGCGCCATCGAGCGTACCTTCCGCATGGACGTAGAGGACTTCGATACCGAGTTCCGGCGCTGGGCGCGCCAGAAATACCTCCCTGCCCTGCTCGAATCCGGAGAGCCGGGTGACTTCGGCCGTCCCTTCCGCCTCGGCGAAGGCGAGCTCGGCGGCCAGGAGTTTTCCCCCGCGGCCTCGCCCTCGGGCGACCTCGTGGCCTCGATCACCACCGACAAGGGTGAGATCGACATTTCGCTGTTCGACGCCAACAACCGGCGGCGGATCAAGAACCTCACCAAGGGGCTCGACAAGCAGATCCGGAACATCATTCTGGCCAGCAACCGCGAGCACGGAGCGGACCTCAATTTCTCGCCCGATGGCAATTACATCGCCGCCTTCGGGCGCCGGGAAGCGGGTCGCAGCCTGATCTTGATCGACGTCCTGAACGGCGGGATCGAGCAGATCATCGATATGGAGATCGAGCAGCAGCGGACGCCGGTCTGGCATCCCGACGGCAGGATGGTGGCGTTCTCTGGCAATCTCAACGGCTATTACGACATCTTCGCCATCGATATCGATACCCTGGAGATCACCAACCTCACCGACGACGAGTTCCACGACGTCTCTCCGACCTTCTCCAACGACGGGCGCTGGCTCACCTATGCCTCGTTCGTCGGAGATCGCGCGCAGCTCTTCCGGGCCGATATGAGCGACCTCTCGGTCCGCTACCAGCTGACCGACGACGACTTCAACAACAAGGAACCGGTCTACTCGTCGTCGGATCGACGCATCTACTTCACCTCCGATCGCACCGGTGCCGACAACATCTTCGGTCTCGACCTCGAGCGGCAGGAGATCACCCAGTACACCAACGCGGTGACGGGCTGTGACCGGCCGACTGTGCTGGCCTTGCCCGAGGGTGGTGAGCGTCTCGTCTACAACGGGTACTGGAAGGGTCGTTTCGACCTCTATATGACCGATGTCGAGGAGCCGGTTGCGGGGCCCGAGCCCGTGATGATCGCGGGCGAGCCGGCGGTGATGGCGGAGATCGAGCGTTTCGAGCCCGATATCGAGGTGACGATCGACGAGGAGAATATCGACGAATACGGCGGTTTCAAGTTCTTCCTCGAAGACGTCGTCAACTTCATCGGTGTCGACAGCGACCAGGTGCTCACCGGCCGGGTGATCCTGAACTTCAGCGATTACCTGGGAGACCGGCGGATCTTCGTCGATGTCGCCGCGGTCGACAGCTTCTCGGACTTCGAGGTCACCTATGTCAACCAGCGCAAGCGCCGGCAGTGGTCGGGCCGCGTATTCGATCGCCGGATCTTCGGTTTCTTGCGCAACTTCGACGGCGACGGGAACTTCCGCGACAACTTCGATCGGGTCGAGATCTACCGCCTGACCGGAGCCGAGTACCGGGTGATCTTTCCGCTCTCGTTCAACAATCGCTTCGAGCTGTCCGGCGGCTATTTCCTCCGAAGCTACGACACGGTGGTCCGGGGCCAGGACATCGAAGGCAACATCGTTCCCGTCATTCTCCCGCGGGACGACGACTACCCCGAGGTCGGCGCGGCGTTCATCAATGACACGACGATCTATGCCAACTACGGTCCGATCAGCGGTCGCCGGATCCGGGTCTCGGCCAGCTATGCGCCGAATCTCGACGGGAACGACGACGAATCGGATACTTTGCACAGCACCCAGCTGATCGATGCTCGGGCCTATGTGCCGATCACCCGGCGCTCGAATCTGGCTTTCCGATTCTTCGGCTACAACTCCTCGGGTGCTTCCCCCAATGCCATTTTCATCGGCGGCCTCGACGACATCCGCGCCTTCGAGACCCGGTCTCTCGGTGGCTTCCGGAGCTTCTATGCCAATGCCGAGTATCGGTTCCCGCTGATCGACCAGCTGCGCTTCCCCGGGATCGGTTTGCAGGGCATCCGTGGTGTGATCTTCCTCGACATCGGTTCCGCCTGGTTCCCCGAGATCACCGACTTCGACTTTGTCGACGACGATGATCGATTGGAAGACGTGGTCGCGTCCTACGGCTACGGCTTCACGGTGAACCTCTTCGGGTTGACCCTGAACTGGGACTTCGCCAAGCGCTGGGACCTGCAGGATTCCATCGGCAGCTTCGAGACCAACTTCTGGATCGGCACTCGTTTCTGATCCGGAATCCGGCCTCCGTGGGGAAAAGCCGCGCTTCGGCGCGGCTTTTTTGCTTCCCGGCCGTTCCCCTGCCGCACAGAGCCGATTTGCTATAGACTCGCGGACGAGGGCTCTGCAGCCAGCTCGGCCCACCGTTCCTGGAGGTTGGGGGCGGTCGGGGACCCTCGACGATTCGTAGAGTCAGGACGGCGAGACCGAGTAAATCCGACATTTGATTCGTTCAACGGCGAGATCCGGGCGGCGAGCATCCCGTGTTGGTGCTTCCCGGCCGGCAAACCCTCATAAGCTCAGATGAAAATCGAGGTCATAGGCGGATACGGCGGCGAGAGTCTGGGGTGCCGCATGACATGTCTGCTGATCAACGACCGGATCGCACTCGATGCGGGCTCACTCTCGCAAGCGCTGCCCATCGAGCGCCAGGAGGAAGTGGACTTCATCCTCCTGTCCCACTCCCACATGGATCACACCAGCTCGATTCCGTTCTTCATCGAGAATGTGTTCAGCCGGCGCCAGCGGACGATCGACATCTACTCGTCGTCGGCCACGATCTACGCGATCCGCAAGTATCTGTTCAACAACGCCACCTGGCCGGATTTTACCCGCCTGCCCAATCATCTGCTGCCGGCGGTCAAGTTCCACGAGCTCCACGAGGAGGCTCCGATCGAGCTCAATGGAGTGCGGTTTACGCCGATCACGGTCGATCATCCCGTGCCGACGCATGGGTTCTTGATCGAGCAGGACGGGAAGGCCGTCCTCTGGTCGAGCGATACGGGGCCGACTCAGCGTCTCTGGGAGGTGGCGAACCACACTCGAAATCTCCAGGCCGTCTGCGTGGACACCAGCTTCGACAACTCGTTGCAGGACATCGCGGACGTTTCGTTCCATCTCACCCCGAGAACCCTGGAGCTCGAGCTGGAAAAGCTCGAGAAGAAGGTTCCCGTGCTTCTACACCACCTGAAGCCCCCGTGTGTCGATCAGATTCGTACCGAGGTCAAGGCCCTCGGGAATCCCGACATCGACTTTCTGGAGCAGGGCAAGGTCTACGAGTTCTGATTCCGATTCCGGCGGCGGGCCGAATCCTGGTCCTGTCGCTGGCTCGGCGAAGGCGACTGAATATGCGTCTGGCAGTCTTGGGCTCTGGCAGTGCGGGCAATTCGCTGATGATCGAGTCCGCGGGACATCGGCTACTGGTCGATGCCGGATTCTCCGCTCGTCAGATCGGAAAGCGCATGGAGCGTCTCGGGGAGGAACTCTCCCGATTCGACACCGTGTTGCTCACCCACGAGCACCAGGATCACAGTCGTGGGGTCGATGTGCTGCAGCGGCGCCATGGATTTCGCGCGTACGCTACGGAGGGAACTCGCCAGGGCTGCCGACCCTCGGCGAAGACGGAGGATCACTGGGAGGTGATTCGCTCCGGGGAGCCTTTCGAGGTTGTAGATTCGCACTTCTCGGTGGAGGCATTTCAGATTCCGCACGATGCTCGCGAACCCGTGGGATACGTGATCGAAGACCGGGGAGGGTGCCGGGTGGGCCTGGTGGCGGATCTCGGATGCCGATCCCAGCTGGCCTGGGGTCGCCTGATGAATCTGGACGCCCTGATCCTGGAAACGAACCACGATCTCCAGATGCTCCGCAAGGGTCCCTATCCGTGGCACCTGAAGCAACGGGTCGCGTCGCGCCACGGTCATCTTTCCAATCACGAAGCGGCCGCGGGGCTAGGAGATCTGGTCGACGACCGCCTCCGGAACGTGGTTCTCTACCATCTTTCTCGAACCAACAACCTCCCCGCCCTTGCGGCCCAGACCATCGCCGAAAGGCTGGAGGAGCTGGGCTCGAAGGCGGATATCCTTGTGACCCGCCAGGACGAAGCTTCGCCCTGGATACAGATCGCTCGCCCAGCGAGCGAGATCGGGGAGAAGCAGTGACGAAGAGCACGACGAGCACCGCGGATTCGGCCGGAACGATCCAGACGACGGCGAAGGTGACCGTCTACCCTCGCGCCGAGGTTCTGGACCCTCAGGGCAAGGCGATCGAGGCGGCCCTGGGACGCCTGGGTTTCGATCAGGTCTCCGAGGTCCGGGCCGGCAAGAGCTTCGAGATCACCCTGCAGGGGGTCGACGGCTCCGGCGCGGCGGAGGTTCTCGACCAGATGTGTCGCAAGCTGTTGGTCAACGAGGTCGTCGAAGACTTCGAAATCGAAGTGGCGGCGGAGCCCGGGTCATGAGATGCGGAGTGGTCGTTTTTCCCGGCAGCAATTGCGACCACGACGTCTACCACGTTCTCAAACACGTCCTGGGTCAGGAAGTGATGTTCCTCTGGCACGGGAACGACGATCTGAGAGAGTGCGAGCTGGTGGTGTTGCCCGGAGGGTTCTCCTACGGTGACTACCTGCGAGCCGGTGCGCTGGCGGCCCGATCGCCGATCATGGCCTCCGTACGGCAGCACGCGGCGGATGGCGGCATGGTGCTCGGGATCTGCAACGGCTTCCAGATGTTGCTCGAGACCGACCTCTTGCCGGGCGCCATGCGCCGCAACCGCAACCTGCGCTTCGAATGCCGCGATGTGTTCCTCTCGGTCGAGCGCGACGACCTGGCGTTCACCAAGGCCTACGAAAAAGGGCAGGTTCTGCGGATGCCGATCGCCCATGCCGAAGGAAACTACTTCGCGTCCGAAGAGACTCTCCAGGAGCTGGAGGCCGAAGGGCGAGTGGTCTTCCGGTACACCGACCCGGAGGGAGGGCCGTCGATCGAGGAGAGCTCGTGGAACATCAACGGTTCCGTGCGAGCCATCGCGGGAATCTGTAACGCCGATGGGAATGTGCTCGGCTTGATGCCTCATCCCGAACGCTGTGCCGAGCGGGTGCTCGGAAACGAAGACGGCCTCGGCCTGTTCGAGGCTGCGGTCGGACGGCTGGGCGAATCCGGGGGTGTGGCGTGAGCGCTACGAACGGAAACGAGATCGAGGTCGACGAGAAGCTGGCGCTCGCTCACGGGCTCAGCGACGACGAGTACGGCAGGATCTGCGAGATCCTGGGGCGGGTTCCCACCTACACGGAGCTGGGAATCACCTCGGCGCTGTGGTCGGAGCACTGCTCCTACAAGTCTTCGCGCATCTACCTCAAGGAGTTTCCGACCACCGGCGAGCACGTGTTGCACGGGCCCGGTGAAAATGCAGGTGTCGTAGACATCGGACACGGCTGGGTCGTGGCTTTCAAGATGGAGAGTCACAACCACCCGAGCTTCATCGAGCCCTACCAGGGAGCTGCCACGGGAGTGGGCGGCATTCTCCGCGACGTCTTCACCATGGGAGCACGGCCCGTGGCCTGTCTCGATTCCCTGCGGTTCGGCGAGATCGATGCTCCGCGAATGAAGCACCTGATCGACGGGGTCGTTCGCGGCATCGGTGACTACGGCAACTGTGTCGGAATCCCCACAGTGGGAGGCGAGACCGGTTTCCACCGCGGCTACAACGGCAACATCCTGGTGAACGCCTTCGCCATGGGCCTGGCTCGGCGGGATCGGATCTTCACCGCCAAGGCGGCTGGGGTCGGCAATCCACTGCTCTACGCCGGCAGCCGGACCGGTCGCGACGGAATCCACGGGGCGACCATGGCCTCCGAGTCGTTCGACGCCGAAAGCGAGGCCAAGCGGCCAACGGTACAGGTCGGCGATCCATTCACCGAGAAGATCCTGCTCGAAGCCTGCCTCGAGGTCATGCGTACCGGAGCCCTGGTGGCGATCCAGGACATGGGGGCCGCGGGCCTCACCAGCAGCGCCTTCGAAATGGCCGGGCGCGGAGGCCTCGGGATCGAGGTCGCCCTCGAGAAGGTGCCGCTTCGAGAGCCCGGGCTGACCCCCTACGAGATCATGCTCTCCGAGTCCCAAGAGCGAATGTTGATCGTCGCTCACCAGGGGCGCGAGGAAGAGGTGATCCGGGTCTTCGAACGGTGGGGTCTGTCGGTGGGGTCCATCGGCCACCTGACCGACGACGGCCAGGCGAAGCTCACCTACCGCGGCGACACCGTGGCGCAGATGCCGATCGAGCCGCTGTCTTCCAATGCACCGATCTATCGGCGCCCGGTGGAGGTTCCGAAAGGCCTCGCCCGGCGGCAGGCGAAACCCGAGGTGCCCGAGCCCGAAGATCTGGCCGGAACGCTGCGCAGCTTGCTCGACACGCCCGATCTCGGCTGCAAGTCGTGGATCTGGAGGCAATACGACCACACGGTCCGAACCAACACGATCATCGGCCCGGGAGGAGATGCGGCTGTTCTGGCGCTCAAGGGCACGCCCGCCGGCCTGGCCCTGGTCTCCGAGGTCAACCCCGTCTACTGCAGTCTCGACCCTTACCGGGGCGGCAGCCAGGCGGTGGTCGAGGCGGTGCGGAACCTCGCCTGTGTCGGCGCGGAGCCCGTGGGCCTCACCGACTGCCTGAACTTCGGCAACCCGGAGAACCCCGAGATCTCCTGGCAGTTTCGCGAATGCATTCGCGGCATGTCCGCAGCCTGCCGGTCCCTCGGTGTGCCCGTGGTCTCGGGAAATGTCTCTTTTTACAACGAGACCGACGGGGTTTCGATCCCGCCGACACCCACCGTGGCGGTGGTCGGGCAGATTCCCGAGGTCGCGAATGCGCCGACGTCGCATTTCCAGGCAGAAGGAGATGTGATTCTGCTGCTCGGCGAGACGGCGTCGGATTTCGGTGGTTCCGCCTACCTGCGCCTGCTACACGACCTCGAGCAAGGAGTGCCCCCGGAAGTCGACCTGGGCGGTGAAGAGCGCCTGGCCGATCTCCTGCGCCTTCTGGTCTTCGGCAATCACCTGAACACGGCACACGATCTCTCCGAAGGTGGGCTGGCCGTCGCGCTGGCGGAGGCCTGTTTCGGTAGCGTGGGCCCGACGGGTGGTGGTCTCGGCGCCGAGGTGCGGGTCGAACTCGCTCCTTCGCTCCTCTTCTCCGAGACGCAGGGGCGGGTTCTGGTGGCCGTGCCGCCGGCCAGTGTCGAGGTGGTCGCCGAGGAGGCGGAGGCGTTTGGTGTGCCTTGTCGAGAGGTCGGCTCGGTCGGAGGGAGCCAGCTCCGGTTGTCGTGTGACGGCGGAGCCATCGACACGCCGGTGGAGGATCTGTATCGAGTTTGGTTCTCGGCCCTGCCGAGGGCGCTGGGCTTCTAGCCCCGGTGGAGCCTCCGGGGCAGGGCGGAAATCGCGTGAATACCGGGTAGAGAGGAACGAGAGCCCCATGTGCGGAATTTTCGGAATCGAGGCCCATCGCGATGCGGCCTACTTCACCTATCTGGGCCTGTACTCTCTGCAGCATCGGGGGCAGGAGAGCGCCGGCCTGGTTTCGTGGAACAACGGCCGCCTGCTGGTCGAGCGGGGCATGGGAGAGGTGGCCGACATCTTTCGGCCCAAGGTGCTCGAGAGCCTGGCCGGAAGTCGGGCGATCGGGCATACCCGGTATTCGACCTCGGGCACCAGTATCCTGACCAACGCCCAGCCGGTGGTGGTCAAGACGTCCATGGGCCCCCTGGCGATCGTGCACAACGGAAATCTCGCCAACGGAGGGGAGCTCCGGGATCGTCTGGAGAGGGAAGGCTCGATCTTCCAGACCACCAGCGATACCGAGGTCATACTGCACTTGATGGCCAAGAATCCACGGGCCGAGATCGTGGAGTCTCTCCTGCTCGCCCTCCAGGAAGTGCAGGGCGCCTACAGCCTCCTGCTCCTCACCGACGATGGTCTGATTGCGGCTCGGGATCCCCACGGGTTTCGCCCCCTTCTCATGGGGCAGTGCCAGGGGGCGACTTGCTTCGCCTCCGAGAGCTGCGCCTTCGATCTGCTCGGCGCCGAGCTCACCGGTGAGCTGATGCCCGGCGAGGTCGTGGTCGTTCGCAATCGCCGGGTGGAGCGTTTCCGCCTGCCCCAGGTCGAAACGCCCAGCCGCTGTGCTTTCGAGCACGTGTATTTTGCGCGACCCGACTCGGTGATCTTCGGAGACGAGGTCTCGAGCACCCGCACGGAGATGGGAGCGCGGCTCGCCGAAGAGAGCCCGGCGGACGGCACGGTAGTGGTGCCCGTGCCCGACAGTGGCCTGTTTCCGGCTCTCGGCTTCAGCCGCCAATCGGGTCTTCCCTTCGAGCTGGGCCTGATTCGCAATCACTATGTGGGGCGGACTTTCATCCAGCCCCAGCAGTCGATTCGTGATTTCGGAGTGCGGGTCAAGCTCAATCCGGTGAAGGGCCTGATCCAGGGCCAAAAAGTCGTGTTGGTCGACGACTCCATCGTCCGCGGCACCACTTCGCGGAAGATCGTTCGTATGGTTCGCCAGGCCGGGGCAGCCGAAGTCCACCTTCGCATCACCTCCCCTCCGACCCGGTGGCCCTGCCACTACGGTATCGATACCCCGGATCGAGAGGAGCTCATCGCGGCGAGGTTGGATATCGACGAGATCAGCTCTTACGTCGAAGCCGACAGCCTCGCCTATCTGTCGTTGGAAGGATTGCTCGGTTGCCTCGGAGGGGCACCGGACAGCTATTGCACCGCGTGCTGGAAAGGGAACTACAGAGTCCCGATCTCGCGCGTTCACCCAAAACAGGGACAGCTGTTCCCGATTCAAACGGAAGACCGTCGGCTTACCCAAGAAGGAGCCGGGTGATCTTCGTCCGGAGAACTGGTGGCAGAATCTTCGAAGAAATCCGAGGGTAGCGCCTACGCCAGGGCTGGAGTCGATATCGATGCCCAGGAAGAGGCCCTCGATCGGATCAAGTCCCTCGTGCGATCCACCTTCACCCCCGGGGTACTCAGCGAGCAGGGCTCGTTCGGCGGCCTGTTTCGTCTGCCGGACGGGCTGCGGGAGCCCGTTCTGGTTTCGTCTGCCGATGGGGTCGGTACCAAGCTCATGGTCGCCAGCATGGCCAAGGACTACTCCACGGTCGGGCGAGACCTCGTCAACCACTGTGTGAACGACATCCTGGTCCAAGGCGCCCAGCCCTTGTTCTTTCTCGACTATGTCGGAGCAGGAGTCCTGGAGCCCGACAGCATGGCCGATCTCGTGACCGGCGTGGCCGCGGGCTGCCGGGAGAACGAATGTGCGCTGCTGGGAGGCGAAACGGCGGAGATGCCGGGTTTCTACAAGCCCGGCGACTACGAGCTCGTCGGCTTCGTGGTCGGCCTGGTGGATCGCGATCAGCTTGTCGACGGCTCACGAGTCGAGTCGGGTGATGTGGTGCTCGGCCTTCCCTCCGCGGGTCTGCACACGAACGGCTTCTCTCTCGCCCGGGACGTCCTCTTCGATCGTCTTCGCCTGGGACTGGAAGATCCCCTCCCGATCGAGGGAGCGGGAACGGTTCGGGAGGCTTTGCTGGCGCCTCATCTCAGCTACCTGCCGGCGATTCGACCCTTTCTCGGCGACGCCGGGCTCCATGCGATGGCCCACATCACCGGTGGCGGCTTGCTGGACAACCTGCCACGAGTCCTTCCCGCCGGGCTCGGCGCACGGCTCGACCGCGAGACCTGGGAGGTGCCGCCGATCTTTCGGATCCTCCAGGAAGGTGGGGCGGTCTCCGATCGAGAGATGTTCCGGGTCTTCAACATGGGGGTGGGAATGACCCTGGTCGTCTCGGAAGATCGCCACGAAGAGCTCTGCCGTTCCTTGCGCGAGCGCGGGCATCGAGCCGAGGTGATCGGCCGGATCGAGCCCGGGGAAGAGCCCGTGATGATTTCGGGTCTCGAGTGGTGAGCGGATTGGAGAAGGCCGAGCCTTCAGGAAAGAGCAGCAGCGCCTCCCCCGCCCGGCTCGGGATCCTCCTCTCCGGGCGTGGGAGCAACTTCCTGGCCCTGCACGAAGCGATATGCAGTGAGCAGGTCGACGCGCAGATCGCATTGGTTCTCAGCAACCGACCTCGGGCTCCCGGCCTCCAGAAGGCGAGAGATCTGGGCTTGCCCACGCTGGCGATCAGCCATCGCGGCAAGGAGCGCGAAGAGCACGACCGGCTCGTCGTCGAGGCACTGCGAGAGGCAGGAGTCGATTGGGTCTGCCTTGCCGGCTACATGCGGCTGCTGACCTCGGTCTTCGTGCGGGCGTTTCCACATCGTGCGCTCAACATCCACCCCAGTTTGTTGCCTGCGTTTCCTGGCCTCGACGCTCAGGTCCAGGCTCTGGAGCATGGCGTGCGCGTCTCGGGCTGTACGGTTCACCTGGTGGACGAGGGTCTCGACAGCGGCCCGATCGTCGTCCAGAGACCTGTCCTGGTCGCCGACGACGAGACCCAGGAGTCATTGGCTGCGAAGATTCTGGACGAGGAGCACAGAGCCTATCCGGAGGCGCTCTCGCGCCTGCTCGCGCAGCCGTGGACCGTCCAAGGGCGGCGCGTGCTCTTCGGCAAGCACCGGTCGTAGCCATCGGAGATCGAGCAAGGGCCGGAGCGAGAAAAAGTTCGAAAAAGTCGTTCTGTGGGGTTGACTCCATTCAGGTGGCCCCCTATGATTCGCCTCCCGCGGCGGTAATGTCCGTCGCCGGGGGCGGGTCGAACCGCTTCTCGATCTTTCCAGTCAATGCTCGGCGGCAAGAAGTTCCGGAACGGGGTTGACATCGAAAATCGAGACGCCATATGATCCGCCTCCGCCAAGGCGAATAGCGCGCGGGGCACTCTGCGAAAGATCGTTGAAAAAGGGCTTGACTTCAAAAGTTGCCGGCCCTATCATTCGCAGCCCGCGGCGGCGAAAGCCAAAGCGGAAAACTCCAGAGAGATCTGGAAGCTCTTTGAGTCTGCGGGTAGACCACTCGCGGCCCATTAAAAACTCGGAAATCCTGTGAGCGAAACCGAGCGCTTCAGAGAAGCGTTAGGAATTCTTGCGGCATTCGAGGCGGGCCGAGAAGGTTGAAAAAAAGTGTTGACAGGGTTCAGCTCTTGCCTGTAGAATCAAGTTTCGTCGCCAGAAAACGGCGGCCGGTTCTTTGAAAACTGAATAGAGAGATAGCCAACGACAATTCCAGAGTTGAAGGCTGGCTTCGGCTGGTTTTCGACTCTTGCGACGTACGCGAGTACGAACAAAACCGAATACAAAGCGAGCTTCATGCTTGTTTTCAGGATTTAAACTGGAGAGTTTGATCCTGGCTCAGAATGAACGCTGGCGGCGTGCCTAACACATGCAAGTCGAGCGAGAAAGCGACTTCGGTCGTGAGTAAAGCGGCGAACGGGTGCGTAACACGTGGATAACCTGCCTAGATGTGGGGAACAACTTGGGGAAACTCGAGCTAATACCGCATAATCTCGCATTGTTGAATCAATGTGAGGAAAGATGGCCAATTCTTGAAAGCTGTCGCATTTAGAGGGGTCCGCGGCTGATTAGCTAGTTGGTGAGGTAACGGCTCACCAAGGCGACGATCAGTAGCCGTCCTGAGAGGGTGATCGGCCACACTGGAACTGAGACACGGTCCAGACTCCTACGGGAGGCAGCAGT
>CAZMEL010000073.1:0-28024 GCA_964565225.1 uncultured Thermoanaerobaculia bacterium
TCGTAGCCCAGGCGCTCACGGGTCGCCCGGCTCTCGGCGATTCGCCCGCGGTTGCGGTCGAACAGGGGCAGGGAGATTCCCACCGTGGCGCCCACGATGTCGTCGCTGCTTTCCTCGCGCTGGACGAAGGCTCCGACCACCAGGTTGGGCCGGCGCTCGGCCAGCGCCAGGCGAATCGAAGCCTCGGCGGCCAGCTCCCGGCGCTCGGCGGCTCGCAGGTCGCCGCGGGACTCGGCCGCCAGCGCCAGGAGGCGCTCGAGGGGCAGGGGCTCTACGGCCGGCAACGCCAGCTCTCCCACCGGCTCGGGCGGCGATGCCGGATCCCCACCCACCACCTCGGCGAGATGCCCTCTTGCCGAGGCATAGGCCGCACGCGCCTGCTGCACACTGCGCTCCGCACGGCCCGCGCTCGCCAACGCCAGGTTGACCTCGATCTGCGTCGCCGCCCCCCGCTCCAGGCGACGGCGCGAGAAATCGAGAATCTCGCGGGCCAGGGCGGCGTCGGCCTCGGCCACGGCCAGCAGCTCCCGAGCGCGAACCGCTTCGGCAAAGGCCGCCTCCACCGCAAGAACCAATCGCTGACGATCTCGACGAAGAATCTCGTCGGCCGACGCCAGCTCTTCACGGGCCACGTGGATGCGCTGGCGCCGCTGACCGGCCAGCTCGACTTCCTGGGAGAGACGCAAGCCACGATCATTGGTCGAGCCGTCGGGACCGGAGCGATCACCGATCTCCAGCTCCAGCTCGGGGTTGTGGGGGTAGGTCTCGGCGGTCTGCAGGCGCCCTGCGATCTCCTGCCGTGCCACCCTCCGGGCGTGTAGCTTCGGGCTATGGTCGAAGGCCGACCTCATCGCGTCGGACAGAGTCCACCGGGGGGCCTCCTCGGCCGGCACCGACAGCGCCAGGCACAGCCCTCCAACCGCCGCGCCCAGGCGCGGAATCGAGCACCGGCCAAGCCGGTGCGTCAGATCAAGGAACATTTCGTACTCCTCGTTTTCGTGACAGCTCGAGCCCGGCGGCCAGCGGCCGGCCGGGTACAAATCCGGGGCGAGCCCACACCGTTCCGGCATGAGCTGCGGACGTCAGGGTTCGCTGTCAGACCCGAGGAGGACGATCGATCGCGGGCCAGAAACCGGGAGGCTGGGCTACCGGCCGCAGGGCTCCGACGAAGGGAGTGGAGCCGAGGGCTTCGCCGGGAGGCAGGTCGGGCCGGAGGAAAGCGAGACTCGCATGGCAGCCGCAGGCGTGGAAGATCGCGGTACATCCATGCTCCGGACCCGACGGCTCGTGCCGGTCGCCGTCCGGCGTCGAATGCGCCAGATGGCCCTCGGTCACGAGGTGCATGGCGCTCTCCACAACCTCGGTCGCGCCCGGAAACAGGGCGAAGACCAGGATTAGAGCGCAGAGCCGGGGCCGACGAACGATCATTTAATCAGTATACAACAGTCGAGCCCATCCTGCTCCTCGAGGCGAACACCTACGCCGAGAAGATCTCCGGCTGGCGGAAGAGATTCTGGGGCTCCGGTGCCGGGCCGGGTCTCACGCTACGGCCTACTGGATATAGCCCAGCGACTCGAGGGCTTCGAGGGTCTCGCGGTCGAGCTCGACCTCCTGCTGCTCCCCGACTCGGATTCCCAGGGCCTGGAACTCTTCCATGGCCAGGCGGAGACCGGTGTCGACATCGGTGGCTTTCTTGCTGCGATCGCGCGTCTCCGCCGGGTCTTTCTCGGTTTGATAGAGGCGACTCTTGCCCTCTTTCTCGATGCGTTTCCACGGCCCGCGGACGGCGGCCCACATCTGCTCGGCCTCCTTTCCGGCGCGGATCCGGTGGCGGAGGCGGTGACCGAAGAGGGTGCGGCGTCGGAACTCCCGGGAGACCTTCTGGGGCACGGGCCCTTCGCCGATCAACGGCACCAGGGAGAGCCCGTCGAGACCTTCGGGGATCGGCAGGCCCGCCAGGTCGGCAACCGTGGGCAACACGTCGATCAGGGAGGCATTGGTCCTGATCCGTTTCGGCGGGAGCTCGAGATCCGGTGCCGAGACCATCATCAACACCCGCATCAGCTCGTCGTAGAGCGAGAAGTGGTGCCCCACCTTGCCGCGTTCCCCGAGCTCCTCGCCGTGGTCGGAGACGACCATGAGGATCGTGTCCGAGTCCCAGCCCAGGTCGCGGTAGAGGCTCTCCAGCACCCCGTCGAGGTAGGAGATCTGGCTGTTGTAGGCGGCCACGGTACGCTGCAGCTCCTCCGTCTCTTTCCCGAGATCTTCCTCCCCGAGCCCCTGTTCGAACCAAGGGCTGCGTTCCTCGTAGGGCTCGTGCACGTCGTTGAAATGCAGATAGAAGAACCGCGGCTTGCCGCCGCTACCGTCACGGTTCCAGTCGCGAATCCGGTTCGCCAGGTGCTCCGCCGGTTTCATGTCGGGAAAACGGTGGAAGCGGTCGAAGCCGCGGTCGAAACCGATCTCCGACCCGATGTTGATATTCGACGACACGCCCCAGGTCGCCCAACCGGCGTCGCGAAAGAGCTCGGGCAGGGTCGGCTGGTCTTTGGGTAGCTGATTGAGAACGATCGAGGTGCCGACCAGCGAGTCCAATGCCTCGGAGCGTTTGCGGTTGGCGAGAAATCCTTCCACAACCCCGTGCCGCAGGGGGTAGAGCCCGGTCATCAGAGAGCCGGTGGACGGCGCGGTCCAGGACGACGTCGAATAGGCCCGCTCGAAGACCACCGACCGTTCCATCAGCCCTTCGAGGAAGGGAGCCGTCGACTGGCCGTAGCCGTTGCTCGCCAGGTGGTCGGGGCGAAAGGTATCGATGGTGATCACCACCACATCCGGCCGGGGATCGTCGCCCGCGGGGACCTCCGGCGGAGACTCGCCGCAGGCGGCCAGCAGCACGAGTGCCAGTCCCGGGCTCGATCGGATCCACCGACGGCAGCGGCGTCGGGGCTCCGAGGCCGGAAGAAACTTGCGTCGACGGATCTCGGGTTTTCTCATGGGGCCTCTTCTCCACGATCGGCAGCCGCGGCGGCGATCTCGACCTCGAGGTCGAGAAACGCGCGGCTCTCGACCCAGGCTTCGTCCGGAAGCTCCTGGATCACCTGCAGCCGGAGATCATACCGCCCCGGTGGCAGAGCGGGTCGGGTTCCTAGCGGCACCGAGATCTCCGTCTCGTCGCCGGGGTAGAGCATATGCGGAAGTCGGATCACCCGCTCGGCCAGAATCTCGGTGGGTCTTCCCCGCGGCGACCACCGGGCGCGCAATCCCACGCTGTGCTCGGCGGTCCGCAGGCCGCTCCGGTGCGGCCACGGCCCCTTGCCGAGGTGTTCCAGCGCCACCGGCCGGCGCCCGGGCCTTGCCGGGTCCACCGGTTCCATCCAGCGCTCCTCCTCGACGATTCGCAGTCGTGAGCGCAGGTACCCGCGCGAGAGACGGCGGGGAAAACCCGCGGGCATCAGCCACCGCTTCTCTTGCAAAGCCTGTCGCAGCTCGCCGGGTAGAACCCACAACGACTGCAGGTACCCGGTATCGAAGAGGTAGCTCTCCAGACCCACCAGCCGAGCGCCGGGATGTTTCTCCCCGAACCTCAGCCCGCCGCTGAGCACCAGCTCCCCGGGCGGCCGTTTCTTGCCCGGGCGGTAGCCACGAAAGGTATATTCGGGCAGGAAATAGCTGGTGTTGTAGTAGTGGAAGTGGAAGAGCTTGCC
Source organism: uncultured Thermoanaerobaculia bacterium (assembly GCA_964565225.1). Taxonomy (GTDB): domain Bacteria; phylum Acidobacteriota; class Thermoanaerobaculia; order Multivoradales; family J023; genus CAZMEL01. The sequence continues at coordinate 3,705 of CAZMEL010000073.1, forward strand.
GTCGCGGTGGCGCAGGATCGTACGTGCGGCGGGCTCCCGCACCTCTTCGATCCGGCGCACGAGCTGCACCAGCTGCCGCTGCTGCTCCTTCTCGGCATACCGCTCCCGCCAGCGGTCTTCGTAGGTTGCGGAGGTCGAGGCGGCGAAACAGACGGTGAGGGCCATCACTCCCCAGCGCCAGCGGACGGCGAAGAGAACCGCCAGCCCGACGAGGACGAGAAGCACCACGACCGGTGCGAGCACCCAGCCGAAGGCCTGCAGCAGCGCCGAAAAAATCGAGATCCCGGTGGCGCTGAGGTTGTAGGCCGGCCCCACGGACGGCGTCCAGTGCCACCACAGAATTCCGGCCAGCGCCGCGAAGAGAGCGAGTGTGCCGAGCCCGGCGAGGCGGAGCTCCCGTCGATGCTCCCCTTCTTGCGCCTGGCGCAGCAGGAGCAGGGCGAATACCACCAGGGGCAACACGACATTCTCGTTGTGCCGGCCATAGACCCACTGGGTGAAGCGCACCTCGGGCCAGCGCACCACGTTGAACAACACCGAGATGGCGAACACACTTCCCACCGCACCGTAGAGCAGCCACCAGAAGGTCCACGGCGCTTCGACTCCGAGATCGAGCGGCGACCCGCCATCGCGCGCCCGGGCCCGGCGAAGTCGCAGGAGCGCGAAGAGGGTGCCCACCACGAGCACCCCGAAGGTGGCCAGCCCCAGATATTCGAGATGTCCGGCCACGGTCACCAGGAGCTTGCCGGGCTCCGCCAGCACCCCCTGGATCACTGCCAGGCTCTGGGAGCGCGTATGCCACCGGGATCCCGGCACCTCGAGCAGCCGCATGGCTCCCACGGCGGCCGGTGCCGCGAGAAAAAACGCCATCGAGCGAGTGGGTCCGGCGCTCGGTCGCAGCAGGTGGAACGCGGCCATCAGAGTCGCCACGACCACGATTCCGATCGCTTTTTCGTGTATCGAATAAAGAAACACCGTGGCTCCGGCAAACAGAGCCCATCCCCACCAACGACGTCTGCTCGAGGCCTCGAGCCCGGCCAGCACGAAGACGAAGAAGGCCGGCAAGAAGGCGTTGATGCTCATCGCCGTGGTGCTGTACACCACCGCCGCCGGGTAGACGGACACGCAGAGGGCGACCAGCCAGCGGTCCACCGCCGCCAGACGAGGGTTCAGGCGCCTCGCCAGGAGATAGGCGGCGGGAAACACCAGCGAGAGCAGGAAGGCGTTGATCGTCTGGGCCGCCTTGAACCCTTCCACGCTGTCGTTGCCGAACCAGAAGGCAGGAACCAGGAGCAGGGAGTAACCGATCTTGTAGGCGTGGCGACCGGTGTCGTCCACCAGGCCCTCGCCGGTGGCCAGGTACCGGGCGTTCCCCAGGTACACCACCTCGTCGGGAACCAGGGGCGTGTCGAGGCCGACCGCCAGCGCCAGCTTGCCGGCGACCAGGGCCAGGTAGGTGAGGAGAAGACAGAGAGCCCACGCCTTTTCGGAGCGAGGCTCAGAGCCGCCGGGAGCCGGCGCCGGGTTCTTCATGGTGTTCTTCGTCGCGATGGAATCCGAGGATGGGCGGCCCCGGGCCGCCCATCCTGTCGTCGGAGGGGGACTTCAGAGGCCGGTGGATGTGCTCCAGGCCGAGGCGTCTCCGGACTCGAAGCCGTCCTCGAAGATCAGGCCCGGAGCCGGCTCGTCGACGAACACCGTCGTCTGCCGCAGCCGCCCTCCTTCTTCGGTCAGGAGATGCAGATCATATGTCGTCGTGGCGGTAGGTGCCACCGTCTCGGACCCGCTGGCACCGGGTGAGGCCAGCTCGATGCCGCGATCGAGGGAAACCGAGAGAAAGGTGCCCGCGGTGAGACTCCAGGTGAGATCCGAAGTCTGGCCCGAGGAGATCACTGCCGGATCCGCGACGAAGGAGGCGTTGGGATCGGGCCCCGAGCCGATGGAGTCGACCGCCGATACACCTCCGACCGCCAGGGTGTGGCTGCCCACGGTGCTGCCGTCGAGGCCGGTCTCGTCGGTCAGAGGAACCCCGTCGAGGGTCGCCGCCGAGGAGCCACACCAGGCGTAGCCGAGAAACGAATCCGTAGGCGGCGCCGGATCCCCGGCGGCGACGGTCGGCAGGGCCTCGGTCGGTACCGCGACGAGGGCGGCGAGGTCGGGCTCGGAGGTCAGGGCCTGGTTGTTCACCGTCGCCTTGTCGGTGTCGGCGCAGAGGGTGCGATTCACCACCAGCGAGTTCAGCTCACCCACCGTGGCCCCGCCACCGCTCACCTGGTTGTTGCGGTAGACATCACCGTTCGGCGGCGAGGTGAAGAATTCGTTGTTGTTGTAGACCACGGTGTTGATCGGCTCGACCTCGCCATTGCAGAGAAAGTCCACGTCCAGCAGATCGACCTGGCCGTGATTTTTGAAGACCGAGTTGCGCACCAAACCGGACGAGCCGAGATCGATGGAGCCGGCGATCACGTTCTTCGAAGCCGCGATCGAGAGGGCCGCGCCGTTGTTGCCGCTGCGAAGATCGTTGCCGAAGAACTGGCAGTCGTCGATATCGACCTCGGAGCCCGACACGTCGACCGCCCCGCCCCGCAGCTCCGCGTCGTTGTGCGCGAAGGTCGTGCCCTCGAAGGTCAGCAGCGACTCGTTGAGCGCCCGCACCCCACCGCCGGCGGCGTTGGTGCCGGTGGCATCGCTGTTGGCCACCAGGGAGTCGACGAGACGAAAATCGGTGTGGCTCGCCGAGACCGCCCCGCCGAAGCCGCTGCCGGCGAACCCTTCCTGACGCACCACGTCGCAGTCGAAGAACACCGTGCGCTCGACGTCGAGCACCGTTCGGTTGATCGCCGGGGTTCCGTTCTGCTGCACGCCCTGCAGGCCGTAGGTGCGGTTGGTGTCGCCCAGGGTCCAGATGCAGCCACCGCGCAGCCCGGCGTTGGTCGTGCCGCCGAAACGGCCCTGGAACAGGGAATCTCGGATCAGAATGGAGCTCGACGGACGGTTGATGGAGTCGGAAGAGCTATCCTGGGAGCTGGCCGCAATGGCGCCGCCGTTGCCCCGGGCATCGACCCCGTTGGCGAGGTTGCCGCGAAACACCGAGTCGTACACCTCGATCTCGGAGCGATACATGCTGATCGCGCCGCCGTCTTCGGCCTCGTTGGTGAAGAAACGCGAGTTGTGGATCTCGATCCGCGCCTCGTCCTCGGCGTGCAGGCCACCGCCGGCGCCGAAGAAAGAGCAGGTGACCGTCGAGTCGGGCGACACGAAGTTGTCGATGAACGTGGAGTTGACGATCCGCACCGGATTCGCCGGCTCGGCGCCCCCCGTCCAGTCGCCGAAGGCGTAGAGGCCACCACCCACACAGCCGGCGACGTTGCCCTCGAAGCGGGAGTTCGAGATGTCGAGGCTGGAGTTGGCGACGTGGATCCCGCCACCGGCGGCCGACGGCCGGTGGTTGGCGATATTGACCCGATTGCCGGTAAACGTGCTGTCGTGCACGTAGGCCCGAGAGCCACCACCGACCTTGAGCCCGGCCCCTTCGTTCTTCGCCAGGTTGGTGGTGAAATCGGTCGAGAAGATGTGGGCCACCGAGCTCGAGAACACGGCGAGGCCGCCACCTCCCGTGGTCGGCGCCTGCGACACGTTGTTGCGAAAGACACAGCCCAGAAAAGTGGCCTCTGCATCGCTCAGGGTCACGCCGCCTGCGAGACCATCCTGGCTCGAGAAGCCATCTTCGAAGATCAAATCCTGGAACACGACCGAGACCCCGGGATCGGTGACGAAGATCCGGAAGATCGTCCGGCTGCCGAGGCCGTCGAGAATCGCCGTCTGCCCGGCCGCGGCACGGATGGTAAAGCTATCGGAGAGGTTGGAGAGGATCCAGCCATTGGTGGGGGCGTTGTAGGTGCCACCGGCGAGCTCGAGAATCTCTCCTTCCGAGACCCCGGCCAGAGCCGAGGTGAGCTCTGACGAAGTGCTGATCGGGACGATCGTTTGCGCCTGGGTTGCGGCGGCGAAGCAGAGCCAGGCCAGCAACGCGACAGAATGGCGAAGTGGGTTCATGAGGATCTCCTGAGGAAGCAACGGGTCCGGAAACAAATCAGGTGGGCTGGAACGGGCCTCACCCCGGAGTGGAAGAAAGTACTCGATCGATCACCGCCTCGGCCCGGGTATGGCATTCCGGCGTCTCGATCCGAACGAGGCCAGAGTATAGCCGACCCTCCGAGCCTCGCCCACCGCCTCACCGTTTCTCGAACGAACCGCCGAATCGCGCCACGAACCGCACCTTCGCGGGCCCTGGCGCGCCATCGTCGTTCGATCTACGGAGTGATTCCGCGCCTGCGAACGCCAGAGGAAGATGTTACGGTAGCGTAGCCAGGATCGCGCCAGCGCTGAAAGGAGCCTCTGATGTGCGGTAGGTCGATTGCAGTCCTCGGGATTCTCTACCTCGCGATGCCCTCACTCGTCGGCGCTCAGATCGACCCGCAGGGTGGCGACATGCAGGTGAACACGGTGACGGCCAACGGGCAGCAGGGAGCGGTGGTCGCCTCGGGAGCCGAAGACGGAGATTTCCTGGTGGTGTGGCAGAACAACGGTGGCCTGCCGCCCGACGTCTCGGAGACCGCGATCAGCGGCCAGCTCTTCACCCGCACCGGCGCGCCCATCGGAAGCGAGTTCCTGGTCAACGAGCTGACCACCGGCAGCCAGCGGTCTCCCGAGGCCGCCATGGCCCCGGACGGCAGCTTCATCGTGGTCTGGACCCACGACGAGCCCACCGCCACCGATCCCGACGGCAGCGTCCGCGGGCGCCGCTTCGAAGCCGACGGTAGCCCGCTCGGCGACGAGTTCCAGGTCAACTCCGAAACCTTCCAACGAGCGGATCGACCCGATGTGGCCATCGAGGAGAACGGTGATTTCGTGGTCGCCTGGCGACGCAACTCCTCGTATTACAACGACAGCCTGCGCGGGCGCCGCTTCGAGGCCGACGGCACTCCCAAAGACTCCGACTTCGCGATCAACATCTTCAGCTTCGGCGACCTCGGGTACGGCCAGTACCTCACGACGTTTTCCAAGCCGAAGCTGGAGGGAGGTGCCCAGGGCGAGTTCCTGGTGGCGTGGTCGACCCTCTACAGCGGGCCCAAGGTCTTCGACCAGGACGTGAAGATGCGAATCTTCGATGCCGAGGGCACGGGTGGGCCGGAGCTGGCGGTTGCAAATGTCTCCTACGTCTACAGCTTCTCCGGGGTCGATGCCGCACGCAAAGAGAACGGCGACTTCCTGGTCGTCTGGGCCACGACCGAAGAAACCCCCATCCAGGTCGACCGCTATCGCGCCGACGGCTCGTTGATCGAATCCGTCGACGTGGGCAGCTTCGGCTCCGACCCGCACATCGCCGCCAACCCGGCCGGGGATTTCCTGGTCGCCTGGACATCCCTCGACGGCGAGATCCTGGGACGCCCCTACACCGCCGATGGCGAGGCCCAGAGCGAAGCGATGCAGCTCAACTCCTACACCACCGAGCTGCAGACCTCGGTCGACCTCACCGTCGACGCCGACGGCTTCGTCGCCACCTGGACCAGTGGCGGCTCCGCGGGCACCGACACCGACGGCGCGAGCGTCCAGCAGCGCCTCTTCGACTGGGAAGGCTCACGGATCTTCGCCGACGGTTTCGAGTCCGGAGACACCTCCGCCTGGCTCGAAGGCACGTTTCCCTGACGGCCGCCCTACGGCAAAACCGCCACGCCGCTGAGCCCCGAGGCGGCGGTCAGGAGAGGGCCGCACGCAGTGCCGGCTGGGACGAGGTCGAGCTGCAGGGTGGCTCTGTTGCAACCGAGCACCCGCGGCACCCGGACCTGGGCCTGGTCCCCGGCGAGCATCCCCAGCCTGAGCACGTGGAAGCTGCCGCAGCGCTCGCAATCACGGGTGGCTGTGAATCGTGGCGGAACACCGGCCACGGCAGATTGTCGCTCCTCCGATCCTCCGCCGACGGCGTGATGCCATCGCCGATCGTCGTACTCCATTTCTGCGGGATCTGACACCTCACAGCCCGTCGGCGCCGATACCTTTTCCATTCCCCGGGGAGCAATGGCCCCGTGGCGGCCTTATCGACGTGCCGGTTCCCCGCCGCCGCGAGCACCAGAGCCCCCAATGCGCTGCCCGTTCCCTCCGATCCTCTGTCGATGGATGGTGGATCCGATGAGGCAATCGCGCTGTAGAAGTTACAGCGGTTTCAGGTGCCGTCGCCAGGCACTCCGCAGGGCAGCGGACGAAGCAGCCCTACGGCCGTGGAGACAGTCGGTCTCTGCAGGCCACGGCTCGAGTTGCAAAGTGAATTTCGAAGGCAATGCGGCTCTGGAAAAACCAACTTGTGTCCGTCAATCAAGGTGAAGGGAATGCATCGAGGTTCCCGGTTGCGATTGAAAACGAGAAAAGGAGATGACGTGAGACTAGACTCTGCCATCGCACTCAAGGAAGAGATGAAGATCGAGCTCGAGGATGTGATGGAAGATCGCGTCTCTGCTGAGATTCTTTCAGTCCCGGCAGGTCCGATCGACCGGCCACGAGGACGCGGCACCGTTGCACTGGGCATCGCGCCGCAAGGCGGCGGCGACCATCACTTGGCGGTCCGACTACAAGAAAGAAATCTCGAATCTAGCGAGTTGGTCGCGCGGATCGAATCGCGAGCCGCGGGCGAAGTCGATGTTCGATACATCGGAGAGGTGCGCAAGCTGGCCAGCGGTCTACCGGTGCTGACCGATGAGCTTCGGCCTCTGATCATCGGCTGCTCGATCGGCCACTTCCGGATCACCGCCGGGTCACTCGGAGCGATCGTCATCGACCGCCAGTCGGGCGATCCAATGGTCCTCTCCAACAACCACGTGCTGGCCGACGAGAACCGGGGAAGGCAGGGAGACGCAATCCTGCAGCCAGGTGACCGAGACGGCGGCATGAACCCTGACTCAATAGTCGCGGAGCTGGCTTCTTTCCTCGAGCTCAGTCTGATCGACGCCAACTTCTTTGATGCTGCGGTTGCAGTGCTCGACTCTCAGACGGGCTTCGATCAAGCGACCCTGCACGGCCTGCCAGACATCGCGGCTCTTAGAGGCCTGCGACCGCAGCTGGAGGACAATATTCCAGTGGCAAAGGTCGGTAAGACCACGGCAGCGACTCGGGGGCGGGTCACTGCGTTCGGTGTCGACAACCTGCGCGTCGATTTCGACATCAGCGAGCTCTGTTTCGATGACCAAGTCGAGATCGAAGGCGATGGTGCCCGCCCTTTCAGCCAGGGAGGCGACAGCGGCTCGCTGGTGGTCGATTTCGATGGCCTTGGCCTCGGCCTCCTGTTCGCTGGCAGCGACGCGCAGCATTCCAGCGGTACCGGGCTGAGCTATGCCAATCCACTGCCGGCGCTGCTCGAAGAGCTCAAAGTCGACCTTCTGTTTTGAGTGTACTCATCTCTGGAACCAGGTTTCTATAGATCGACTACCCGTCGAGCCGACCTGCGGCCAGCTGGCCATCAACAAGGAGACTCATATGTTTACTTCACGCATCGACATTGGATTGAAGCTTTTGCTTCTGATCACTGGCTTGGTCACTCCCGGCGTCGCAGCCGCCGGTATTCCCTGCCTTGACAAGACGCCTTCCGGCGTCTTTGCCTGGACACTGGTCTATGACCTGGCCGACGGGCAAGGAAAGCTCTTCTCATTTAAAGATGAAGCTCTAAGAGAGAAGCTCAACGAGCAACTCGGAAACGTCGCTTCGTGTGCGGATGGAGAGAGTTCGAACTGCCTCGGCAACGTCGACCAACAGCTGCGAAATCGAGAGAAGACGCTCAACGCGATCAGGTCCCAGGGTACAGTTCAGAAAAGAATCATCAGCAGCAAGGGCGACGTCTTCGCGATCTATGTCTTTTACCGGCCGATCGAAGGCCAACCGGACATTGCCAGACCGTCGGAAGAGCCCAGAAGAAGTCGACTGCAAACCGATCTTCAGACCCTGGGCCAGATCGGGCTCGCCCTGGCGACGGCGGCTGGGGGTCCTGAGGCCTTCGCCGATCCGGATGATCGCTTTCCAATCGAACGCGGACTCGCCCTGTGTGTGGCGTCCTACGAGCTGACCGAAAAACGCGCGGAGCTTACACTCAAGGCTCGAGTTGCTCAAGATCCTGCTCTTGGCCAGGAGTTCCTGAAAGATGTAATCAAGATCAAAGAACAGCGGTCCGAGCAATTGAATTCCAACCGCATCGTTGTCGAAAGGCTCAGGTTGGAGATCAAGTCAGCAGCGATCGACCTCGAAGAGGCCATGAACGTCCATGAACAGCTGGATGCGAACAAGACTCTGCTCGAGCTCAATGAAACGCTCAGGAAAGAGCTACCCGAAGCCTTGATCGAAATCGAGAATCGGCTCGCGAGGGTCATCGCCGCGCTTGAGACTCTGGCGAACGCTATATCCAAGGCTACCGGCACCCGACTCGAAGAGTTGGAGGCCGACAGGGCCAGGTTTCTAGCGGAAAAGTCAGTTCTAGAGCGCGACAGGAAGCTTGCGAAGCAAGACACGGAAGGGATTCAAGAACGGATCGGTGCCCTCCGCGAAGAGGTCGGGCACCTGGCACTGGGCGCCGCTAGCGAAGACGCTGCGAAGATTATTCGAGCCAGTCTGACCAAGCGCCTTGAAGAGCTGAGCGAAAAAGAGCCAGGCGACAAAGAGCTTCACCAGCCAGAGGTGCGCCGAGAAGTTCTCGAGCTCCTTCAGTTGGCAGATGAGTTTAGCGGCAACACAGGAGAAGTTACTGGCTCGGTGGCCAAGCAAGAGTCGGAGTTCGTCGAAGAGATCTTGCGGACTGGGCCCACCGAGCGGCTTCACCTGTCGACCGACATTCCGGTCAACGATGTCGACCAGTTACAAATCGACGAGGACAACCAACAGCTGATGTTGGCGGACGAGCCGAGTCGTTTTTATCTCGGTTTGAATTATCAGTTCGGTGACACGGAGATCCAGTACAAAGGCCGCCGATTCTGGAAAAATTTTTATCTCAAAGGCATGATCGAGGCTTCCAGTGAGCCTCTCGACTCGTGGGGCGTGGCGGTCGGGATCCGCGGTATTCCGTTCAAGAAGAAATTCTTGGACCTGAGCACGCTGGCCCCCTTCATCGGTTACACCTTTACCAAGCAGGCCGAGAGCATGGAAGACGGCACGTTGGTTTCCAATTCGGATCGCAACTCAGAGTTTCGCATCGGAATCAGCTTGAATCTGACCCAAGCATTGACCTGGATCCGCGGCGAAAACTGAGGTACCGGAAAGCTGCCCAGATGAGGTATCGACCAGGAGCCAGCTCACCTGCACCAGGCCTCTTAGTCTCACGGCCACCCGATCGAAGACCTACCTACCCGACGTCTCGGCTCAGCCCGCCGGCCGCGGCAGGCCGACTTTCTCGAGCAGGGCTTCGAACCGGGGATGGCCGTGCAGGGGCTGCAGGGTGGGATAGAAATTCAGCAAGAGGGAGTCGGGATGCCGGGTCTCGACCAGGGCTTCGAGGTGGTCGAGGGCACCCTCGAAATCGGCGACCCACACGTGGCTCAGAATCACGGAGAAATCTCTCTTCCCTTCCGATTCGTCGCGGTCCAGGAGCTCTCGCAGCACGGCTTCGGACCTCCCTTCGAGCCACAGGGACTCGAGCCTCGCGGCGTCCTCGGAAGGGAAGGACGACAAGCCCCGCAAGGCGGTCCAGGCGTCGGTCGGGCGGTTGGCCCAGAGGAAGATGCGCAGGCGCTTGTGCGCCATCAGCTGGCCGAGAAGGGTATCGGCGTCGGAATGCTCGGCGAACCACCGCTCGGCCGCCTCGCTCTCGCCATCGACCCACAGGGCGGTTCCCAGGGCCAGATGGGCGAACTCGGATCGCGGATCCGCCTGCACCGCCCGGCGAGCCGCCGCCACGGCCTCGGAGCTCCGCAGCCGTGCCATGAGCAACCAGGTAAGGGTCTGCCAGCTCGGCGCGTACATCGGATCCGACGCCAGAGACCGCCGCAGAGTCTCCTCGGCCGCTTCCAGGTCCCACCCGACGGCGTATTGATATAGCCCTCGGGAATGTAGTGCGATCGGCGACCCGGGATCGAGGGCCAGGGCCCGATCAGCGGTCGAACGCGCCAGCTCCATCTCCTGGTCCGCGTCGCCGAGACCGAATTCGAAGCGAAGGGTATGGGCCTCGGACAGCCGCGCCCACACCACGGAATGCCCCGGTGCCATGGCGACCGCCTCGCGAAACGCCGGCACCGCACGCTCGAGGCCCGCCGTCGTCACCTGGCGCAGCTCATCCAGACCTCGAAGGTAGGCATCGAGCGCCGGCTCGGGCATCGGACCGGAAGCCGGACCGAGATTTGCAGGCCGAATCTCTCCGCCGCGGCCCCCGAGCAGCTTCCGGATCTCCGAGGCCGTGGCCGCCGCCAGCTCGACCTGGACATCGAGGGCCCGCTCGACCCCGACCTCGGAGCTGTAGGCCCAGAGATGATGGTCCGCCCGACCGTCGATCAGCTGCAGCCCGATCCGCAGCTGCTTGCCTTCGCGCAGCACCATGCCTTCGATCAGGAGATCCGCTCCGAGCTGACGGGCGATCTCGGGCAGCGGCTCTCGGCTGTCGCCGAAGCGCATTGCCGAGGTGCGCGAGAGAACCCGGATCGGGCTGGCCCGTGCCAGCTCCAGGATGAAGGAATCGGTCATTCCATCGGCGAAGGTGCGGTCCCCCGCTTCGCGGTTCGGGGAGTAGTCGGAGAACGGTAGGACCGCCACGGCCGAGGTGCTGTCGAGGGCCACCGCCTCGGGCTTGTCGACCATCCACCGGGCCACGGCCAATCCCACTGCGACGAGGCCGACCAGGGCGAGACCGAGGAGCAGAGCCGGCACCGAGTCGAATCGAAACGACCGCCGTGGTGTCTCGGGATGCCCGGCCGGGGCCTCGGGGCCCGGATCGGCCGCGAGCGGACTCGAAACGACCGAGCGCTCGCCGGAAGCCAGCCACTCCACTGCCGGCAGCCAGCGGTAGCCCCGCCCCGGGATCGTCTCGATGAAGCTCGGTGAGCGGGCCCGATCGCCGAGCGCCTTGCGCAGCTCGTAGATCGCCGCGGTCAGGGCGTCGTCGGAGACGGAGCGGCCCTGCCAGACCTCGGCGATCAGGTCGTCTTTGCTCGCCGGCTCCCCACGACGCCGGACCAGCGCCACCAGCAAGTCCATGACCACGGACCCGAGCCGGGTCTCTTCCTCGCCGTTGCGCAGGAGGTTGAGAGCGGGCCAGACCTCGACCTCGCCGCAACGAAAACCCCGGGCTCCTTCACCCGTCGGCGGTACCGGGGATGCTGCGTGGTCCATCTGGCTCCCGCCGTCGAAAGGCGACCCGCGCTCAGCGAGCGGCCGCAGCCGATCGAGTCCGTCGATTCCCGGCGGCTCCGACTTTGTCGGACCCGAAGAGCACAGCGGGGGTGATCGCGCGGCGGCGACAGGTGTCGTCCATACCTCACAACGTACCACAGCAAACCCGCGTCAGGTGCGTCGACTCGCTACCCGGCCACGAAACGAAAACGACCCGCGGAAGGTGGGCTGCACCTCCGCGGGTCGCGAGCCCTACCCGGAAGCAGGCCGGATCACGGACAGGTCTCGATGCAGCCGTTCACGAACAGGCTCGGGTTGCAGGCACCCGGATACAGGACGCTGCAACACGCCCCCGGGCTCAGGAAAGAGCAGAAGTCTCCAGGGCCATGCCCCCGATCCTGGCAAGAGCCTCCCGGCAGGCAGCCGGAGAGTCGAGCCCCCTGGGACCAGCCGATGCTGCCTCCGGGTACCTCTTCGAAGAAGCAATACCCTCCGGTCTGCACGAAGACGAGATCGGAAACGACGCCATCGCAGGCGTCGCCGAGGCCGTCGCGATCGCAATCCTCCTGGCCGGCGTTGGGCACCGTCAGGCAGTTGTCCGAGCTGTCCGGCACACCATCTCCGTCGCGATCGGCACAGTTTCCCAAACACACGTCGAATCTCTGGCCACACCCCTCACGGCATTGCCAGCCTCCTTGCGTGGCCCGGCAGTCGGCCATACATTCGCGGTACTCGGCAACACAGCTGGCGACGACGAGATCGCAGACATCCTTGCTGTAGGTGCGATCCCCACTGAAGCCCAGACGCCGCTGCCGCTCCTCCACCTGGCGTCGGAGGGCGTTCGCGTCGAGCCTCTGGAGCATCGTCTCCCCGGCGCGGAGCTCGATGTGTGCGCCGGGGGCCTCGAGCTGCCAGGCTGTCAGGCGCTCGAGAATCTCCGGTGCGTCGAGGCGAGTCTCTTCGAGCGAGAGCACGCGATGGTCCTTCTCACCTTCTACCAGAGCCAGCACCAGACTCTCGCTCGGCGCCTCGACCCTCAGGTAGCTCGACTGCAGGTCCGAGAGCAGATCGAGCGGCTTCTCGCCGTCATCCCACATGCCGTGTCTGCTCTCGGCAGACATGGTCGGCATCGTGAGTATCGCCAGCACCATCACCAGCAAGCCGAGAGTCCATGACCTCTGTTTCATTCGGTGTCTCCTTGTCGTTGCTCCTCGCAGGTCTTCTCCCGCCCTCCGGCACCCTTCACAGCGGCTCTGCTGCGCCCGCGAGGACCGTTGGTTCCTTGGTCCCCACTCTTGCGGGGCTCCTCGAGAGGATCCCGAGGCATCCGGCGAGGTCCGGGTTCCGCGACCAGCGCCGGAAACAGACTAGGAGGCGATGGGCTGCGAGGTCTTGAGCTGGAGCTGGGAAGGGTCTGAAAGATCGCTCACGATGGGTTGAGCCGAGCACGAAGGTGCAACCTCCGCGCATAAAAAAAGCCACCCGCCGGACCCGCGCGGTCCTGCGGATGGTTGGAGGCCGTGAGAGCCGGATGTGTGGTGTCGCCCCCTCACGACCCCGAGAATCAGGAGTCGGACTCGGTCCTCGTCCTTGCGAGAGAGTAGGGCGGCCGGCCTCCGGATGTCCTGAGGAGGATCTGAGAATCTCCTGAGCTGGGAATCAGCCACCCCGTGGGAAAGAAGCTGCAGCGAAAGTTGTCGAGGTCGTTGAGCTCGTCGATGATGCGCCGGATGTAAGCCTCCTGCACCGCGCGGACATCGGGCAGGGCCATGGTGTGGATGCGCAGCCCCTGGCCGGTGCGCTTTCCCGCCGGCGGCACCGGCGCTTGCAAGTCACTGATTTCAAGAGCCTTGTGAGAAGAGGCCACGGAACCTCGACCCGCTACCGACCGTGCGGATCCGAGCGCTGCCGGGCGAAACCGCGCGTCATCGGGCGGAACCGCGCGCTGCGGCAGGGAAGATCTCCCTCGGGAGCGAACAGCGAGTCCCCTTGGTTCGTACAGGTGATCAGGAAAAAGATCGGATCCTGGAGACGACGATGATCAAGGCAGTACCCAAGAGCATGACCTCGGGAGACTTCGACCTGATGTCGGGAGGTCGCCGGCTGGGATCTGTGCTCCTCAGGCCCTGGCGCGAGACGGGGGTCTTACGAATCGGCGACGATCGCTACGAGATCACCAAGAAGAGATGGTTCGGTCTCCGCTTCCGGATCACGAAGAACGGCGAGGACTTCGGCTGGGCGACCCAGTCCTCCCTGCTCGACTTCTCTTACCAGATCGACATCGACGGCCGCGCTACCTATCGTGTCCAGCCGATCGAGACCCGAGGGCAAAAACGCCTCTCGGTCGGCTGGGATTCCTGGGGAGGAGGAGAGATCACCGGCCAGAACAATGTCGGCCAGCCCATCGAGCTGCGCCTGCCCGAAGAGGTGCCTCTGGAAGACCAGGCCACGATCTTTTGTATCGGCCACATCGTCTGGGAGCGCACCCAGCTCGCCGGGATCGTCTCCGCTCTTTCGGTAGCCGCGGCCTTCTACTACGCCATCTATTCCCTCAGGCCCTGAGGTCTGGCTTCGGGCACCGAGAAGGGCTCGTCGCCCACTGCGGGCACTGCAGGGCGGCTGCCAGCTTCGGCGAGATCCTTTCTCCCGCAAGGGCTCTCCGGACCTCGAGCACCATGAGCGAGTACACGGCGCCCGGAGTGGTGGGCCCCGAGTAGCGGGTCGGAATCCGCTCGAAGCCACAACGCCTCCAGATTGTGAATCCAACGGGCCTCCACGGACAATCGCCGAGCCGTCTCCGATCGGAGAGCCCGGCCTATCCGATCCGATAGATTTTCGTCGATATTTCTCCGAAAACCGCCCTGGAACGCCAGAATCGACCTGGCAAGGTCTTTGAAATCCCCTCCGGTCGAGAGGGCGCCATCGGGAGCGCCAACGCCACCACCCATCGACTCGGAGAACCAAAGATGTCGATCGCTTTCTCCCGGGGCTCCGCCACGGAGCACCGAGCACGAACCGACCAGGCACCCGCCCGCAGACCCTCGTGGCTTCGGGCGATCCTTTTCATCCAACTCTTTCTCGTGGCCTCCGCCGCAACCGCGTTCAACTGCCCGAGCGACCTCGACCACGGCTATGACGCACCCGGCAGTCCGGCGGGTTACGACTACGAGGTCTACTACAAAGACGACTTCCTCGACCCCGACTTCTTCAGCCTGGACGGAGCGAAGTGGGTCGCCGACGCCATGGTCTCGTCGCATCTCGCCTACACCTCACCGCCCCACAACTTCCGGGCTCCGGACTACAACGGCAAGAACCAGCAGAAGGCATGCATCTATGATTCGGCCGACACCGCCACCGCACCCAAGGACCACATCACCGTGGACTCGCCCGGTACTCTCTCGTTTTCCGAGCAGCTCCTGCGCGCCACCATCGCCCACGAGCAGTTTCACCATACCCAATTCGCCTACATCGACTTCAAGGACTGGCCGTCGGTCGGCAACTGGGTGATCGAGGGGACCGCCCGGGCGATGGAAGACTTCGTCTACACCGACAACGATCAGACGCCTTCGTTCACCTTCTTCGTAGGGGAGGCCAACAACTATCTGGGGGATCCGAACTCGGTTCTCTTCCAGCAGAGCTACAAGGCCGCCCTGTTCTGGGCCTACCTGATGGACCAGCTCGGCCAGCCCTTTGCCGAGCCGGCCCGCGGGGTCGACTTCATGCGTCGATTCTGGGAAATCATGGACGCCCACGACCTGGAGAAAGACGGCGTCGAGGCGCTGCGCCGCACGATCGAGGAGCTCGCTCCGGGCCGCAGCTTCGAAGATCTCTTCCTCGACTTCGCCATCGCCAACTACACCCACGATCTCGACGTCACCGCGCTGCCCCAGTCGAGCCGCTGGCGCTATTTCGACGAAACCGTCGCCGGTGGCGATACCGCTTACGCCGCGGTGGCGCGCGAGGCACCGCCGCAGATCGCCACGATCCAGTCCAGCAGCGTCTTGCCCTGGGGCTCGCGCTACATCGAGTGGGACCTCGCGGGTCAGTCGTCGTGCTCGGTCTACGGCGTGTGGGCCGGCCAGACCCAGGGGCGTGCGCTCGGCTGGGCGGTGATCGGGGTGCGCAACGGTGGCCGGGCCACCGAGCTGATGCGGGTCGAGGGCAGCGAGATCCATCGCGCCTTCCTCAACTCACCGCTCGATCCCTTCGACAAGATCGTGCTGGTCTCCTCCGGCATCGGTCAGGACAGCACCTCGGAGTTCAACTACGCCTTCGACCTCGCGTTCTCGGCCGATGTCGACCTGCTCGCGCCGATGGCCCACAAGCCGGAGTACGTGGGCCATCCCGAGGATCCGGGACGCTTCCTCGTCAAGGTCCACATCGACGGTCCGGGTCTGCTGGCGCCCTTCGGGCTCGACAACCCCTCCGTCAAAGGCCTCGATCCGGATACCTTCGAGGTGGTGGTGCGCAGCGCCGCCACCGGCAACCCGTACCCGGCCCGAATCCTCAATTCCGACTACGTCGACGGTGAGTACTGGCTGACCGTGGCCGCGCCGATCGTCGACGAGCTGGTCGACGGCATCACCTTCGACGTCGAGTTCGCGATCTCCGGCAGCGCCTTCTGCCCGCCGGCCGTGGCCTCGGAAGACTCGGTGATCTACGCCGAGGAGATCCTGCACCAGGCCCACGTGGTCGATCGTTCGGGCTCCATGGACGAGCCCCAGCCGGAGTGGGAATCGAAGCTCGCCGCGGCCAAGAACGCCCTGCGCCTCGCCATCGACGCCGGGGACGACGAGGACAGCATGGGCATTGCCAGCTTTGCCGGCGACGACCTCGAGTGCAACGTCGACGCCGACACCGAGCACGCCATGGTCGAGCTGCCACCCAACCGCGACTCGCTCAAGAGCGCGATGAACTCCGTGAGCGCCGAAGGCTACACCTCGATCGGCGACGGCATCGTCAGGGGCCTGGGTCTGCTGGCGGCGGCGGTGGGTCCGGTCGATCGCCGGGTCATCACCCTGTACAGCGACGGCCTCGAGAACGAGGGACACTACTGGCGCCAGGCCAGCCCTCCCTGCTCGACCGACGGCGTGCGGGTGCTCTTCGACGAAGGGGAGAGTGCCGACGACGTACAGATCGACACCATCGCCTTCGGCTCCGACGCCGACCAGAACCTGCTGCAGAGCATCGCCAGCACCACCGATGGTGACTTCTACCCGGTGAGCACCGACGAGCAGCAGGTGCTGGAATCGATGAAGGGTGGTGCCGGCGCCGCACTCAAGAACGGCGGCGCGGAGACCGTGCTCGACCACCGCGACCTGCGGGTCGAGAACCGCATGGCCGACGTCTACCGCACCATCCAGGAGCAGGCCACGGGGTCGGATCGTTTCTTCTCCCGGGTCGACGCCCTCACCGGCGGGCAGCCCGTGGTGTTCGAGATCCCGGTCACCGAATCGGCCGGTGGTGGCGTGATCCACAGCGCCTTCTCCTTCAACTGGCACCTGGACACCGCGTCCGTGGCCGTGACCCTGCGCGATCCCGACGGCACCCCGGTAGCCGAGGGTAGTCCCGCCGGCTGGCAGCTGCGCAGCGACGACACCCACACCGTGCTCAAGCTCCAGGGGGTCCTGGTTCCGGGCAGCTACGAGGTGACGCTGCAGAGCGATATCGACGTGCAGATCCTCTCCACCCTCACCGGCCAGGTGCGGCGCGGGGTCGATCTCGACCTGCGGCTCAGCCCAGTGCGCTCGGCCACGCCCCACGCGATCTGTACAGAGGCCCTGGCCCAGCTCGAGCCCGAGTTCCTGCAGGGCCTGCCGGTGAAAGTGTCGGCCAGCCTGACCGACATCGCGGGCGGGATCGGCTCTCTCGATGCGGTGGCCCGGGTGATCAACTCCGACGGCAGCTCCAACCGGATCGTGCTGCACGACGACGGGAGCCATGGTGACGACGTGCCCGGCGACGGGGTCTACACCAACCACTACACCCGCACTCCGTTCGCTACCGTGGGCGGTGTCGGAGATCAGCCGCCCGCGCCTCCTTCCGGGGATTGGGGAAGCTACCTGGTCACCGTCTTCGCCACCGGCACCTCGAACTTCGGCGAGACCTTTTCCCGCAACCAGATGGGTGGCTTCGCGGTCTTCAAGGAAGAGCCCCCCTGCTGGCCCGACGACGACGGCGACGGGCTGCCGACCCAGTGGGAGCAGTACTACGGGCTCGATCCCTTCGATGCCAGCGACGCCAGCGAAGACCAGGACCACGACGGCCTGACGGCCAGCGAAGAGCTCTTCCAGGGCACCCACCCCCTCGATCCCGACACCGACGGCGGGGGCGAGGCGGACGGCTCCGAGGTCTTGGCCGGCCGGGATCCGCTCTTCGAGCGCGACGATCGCCTGCCGCGGATGTTCGACTTCGGCGTGGTCGACCAGGTCATCGATCTTCCGGTGCATCAGCCGGTTCCGGAAACGAACATCATCCACTTCCCGGTGAATCCGTCCTACCGCCGCATGGAGCTCTGGCGCAAGGGTCCCTTCGAAGCGAGTTTCTCGCGGATCCTCGACCGCGATCTGGTGGCGGAGCCGGACGGGGTGTACTACGACAAGAACCTCGTCAACGGTCTGAGCTACCAGTACTACCTCGTGGCCCTCGGCGAGAGTGGTGCCCGGACGCCGCAGACCTCCGTGTTCACCGGCACTCCGAAGAAGGATCCGCTGCCGCCCGAGGGTTGGGTGACCCTCGACGGCCGGGCCTCGGCAACCGACTCCCTCGGCGTGATCGCCGGCCTCGACTGGCGCAACGGCGCGAGCCACTACCGCCTCTCCGAGGATCCGCAGCTCGAGGGCGCCCTCTGGCAGCCGCGGGCGAAGAGCGTTCCGTTCCTGTTCCAGGACCAGGGCCCCGGCCCGTGGACCGCCACGGTCTACGTCCAGTACCGGGACAAGGCCCTGAACGAGTCGCCGGTCGAGAGCCAGTCGATCGTGGTCGACCTCCATGGGGATACCGACGGCGACAGCCTGGTGAACGCCGTCGACAGCGACGACGACGGCGACGGCTTGCCGGACGATGTCGAGATCGCCTGGTTCAACTACGATCCCTTCGATCCCGACACCGACGGCGACGGCACCACCGACGACGCGGAGGACTTCGACGGCGACGGTGCCACCAACGGCGACGAGATCGCCGGTGGGACCGATCCGCTCGATCCTCATTCCAACTGATCGTCTGCGGAACCTTCTGATCCATCGGTCGATGGGTACGGGCGGGCACTCATGCCCGCCCGTTTTGTCTTCTCCGGGCCCGTCTGCCGGGCACTGGGGACCCCTCGAGGTGGCCGCGAGCATTTGATCGCATGGGCAGGAACGACTAGAGTCGAGGAATGATTGATCCCGACATTCGGAACCTCTGGGCAGACCGATGAAAGAAACCGACTCGCAATCTTCCCTCGCCGTGCTCATCGACGCGGACAACGCGCCCCCTTCGATCGTCGATGGCCTGCTCGGCGAGGTCGCCAAATACGGCGTCGCCAGCGTGAAACGAATCTACGGCGACTGGACGACCCCGCAGCTCGGGGGATGGAAAACCGTGCTACTCGAGCATTCGATCCACCCGGTGCAGCAGTTCCGATACACGACCGGCAAGAACGCCACCGACAGCTCGATGATCATCGACGCGATGGATCTTCTCTACACGGGTCGTTTCGACGGCTTCTGCCTGGTCTCGAGCGACAGCGATTTCACCCGCCTGGCGTCCCGGATCCGCGAAGAGGGCCTGCGGGTCCTGGGCTTCGGGGAGCGCAAGACTCCGCGAGCCTTCGTTGCGGCTTGCGACAAGTTCGTCTACACCGACGTCCTGGAGAGTGGCGGTGCGGAGCCTGCGGTGCGCCAGAAGACCGTGAAAGATCTGCGATCGAACTCGCGGCTGGTCCACCTCTTTCGCGGCGCCATCGAGGCGGAGTCCGACGACGAGGGCTGGGCCAATCTCGGTGCCGTGGGCGAGCACATCGCCAACCAGGAACCCGATTTCGACCCGCGCAACTATGGGTACAAGAAGCTCAGCGAGCTGGCCCGGGGCATCGGCCTGTTCGAGGTCCAGCGCCACTCGCGCAACATCTTGATTCGAGACCGGCGAGCGAGCTAGCCGCGCCGGGCGAAGTCGACTCCCTGCAGATGGAAAAGGAACACGAAAAACCGATGGTCGATCCGGATCGACGAGCCGAAGACTCCGAACCTGCGGCACACGACGGCAGAGGGGCCGTGGAAGCCTCTCCTCACAAAGAAGCACAGACCGATCGCGCGGTCGAGCGAGCGGTGGAAGACGAGCAGTTCGTTCCGGTCATTCTCAAACGTACCGACGAGGCCCGGCGACACCCCGACGACATCCTGAGCCATGCGATCGAAGAGGGTCTCGAGCAGCTCGAGCGGTCGGCTCTCTCTCTGGCCCTCTCCGCCATCGCCGCCGGCTTCGTGCTCGGCTCCACCGCCATGGCCGTGGCGGTGGTCACCACCGCCGTCGCTCCGCTGGAGTGGCCCGGTATCCAGCGCCTGGCCACGGCCCTCGTCTATCCCTTCGGCTTCGTCGTCTGCATCATGAGCGGCTCCGAGCTGTTCACGGAGCACACCGCCACCGCGGTCTATCCCGTGCTCGACCGTAGGGCTTCCTGGTGGCGGCTCCCGAGACTGTGGCTCTTGGTGGTGAGCGGTAATCTCCTGGGCGCTCTGGGAATCTCCCACCTGCTGGCGGCCGCCGATCCGGTGATCGGAGCTCGAGAAGGGTACATCGCCATCGGCCATCATCTGGTCGCCTATCCGGCGGGACCGCTGTTCTCGAGCGCGGTTCTCGCCGGCTGGTTGATGGCACTCGGAGCCTGGCTGATCCTGTCGACCCCCCCGGACCTGGGACAGATGGCGTCGATCTACGTCGTCACCTTTCTCATCGGCCTCGGCGGTCTGCACCACTCGATCGCCGGGTCCGTCGAGATGTTCACCGCGTACCTCGTCAGCGACGAGTTCACCATCGGCCAGGCCGTGTTCTTCATCTCCTGGGCCCTGCTCGGCAACCTCTTGGGGGGCAGCTGCTTCGTGGCGATTCTCAACTACGCTCACATCCGCAAGAGCCGCGCCACGACCAACAAATCCTGAGGCACCCGCCTGCCGATTCCGCCGAGCACGAGCCCCGGCAACCGACCTCTCGACGGATCAGGGCTCCTCCTCTCGCTGCCGCGAGCCGCCTCATGTTAATATGCAAATGACTCGAAATAGGCTCCGATGCGTCCGCCCATCCCTTCGCTCCCGGCAGGCGCCGAACCGCAAGGCCCCTGCGCCGGGGTCGTTTCCCAGAGGAGGACCCGATGCAGACACCCGAGCTCCGCCCCCGGCGGGATGCCACTCTCCATCCCGCTCGATCCGGTAGACCGGCGACTCGAGCGGTGAAGGGTCGTGGCCTTCTCTTCGGCCTCGCCCTTCTCTCTACCTTCTCGGCCAGCGCCGCGCTCGGCATGGATCCCCCCACCAGCACCTTCACCCTGCCGGGTCCCAACGGCCAGGGCGGGATGTTCTACAACGACCTGCAGAACAGCTTCCCCGAGGTCGACTGGAGCGACCTCGACCGGCTGTACCTTCCGGCGGCCCACTACCGCTACATCTTCCTCGGCAACCTACCCCAACGTACGGCCGACGACCCCCTGGTGATCACCAATCTCGGGGGGCAGGTGCGGGTCGGCGGTCTGGATTTCCACTATAACTTCATTCTCAGCGGCGGCGCCCACTGGGTTCTCACCGGGCGGTACGACCCGGTGGCCCAGACCGGTGACGAGGCCTTCACCGGTCATGTCGGAGGCGCCTACGCCAACAGCCGCGACACCTACGGCATTCTGATCGACGACGCCTTCGAGGACGAGGGCAATTCCGGCCTCGCCATCGGCGGCGGCGCGACGAATTTCGAGGTCGAGCTCGTCGAGGTGCGTCACGTCGGTTTCGCCGGATTCCTCATCAAGACCGACGACCAGGGCGACGCGCACATGGTCGACGTGAAGCTACACGACAACTACATCCACGACGTGGGCAGCGAAGGGGTCTACATCGGCAGCACCCAATCGGCCCCGCAGCACCGGATCGACGGGCTCCGCTTCTACAACAACCGCGTGGTGCGCACCGGCACCGAGATCCTGCAGCTCGGCCAGCTCGGCGACGGCTGCGAGATCCACAACAACGTCTTCTTCCTCGGGGCTCTCGACTGGCGCGACCCGTTCCAGAACTTCCAGGACAACGCCTCCCAGATCGGAGCAAGAGAAGGTAGCGGCTCGCTGCATCACAACCTCGTCATCGGCGGTGCCAGCAGCTTCCAGCAGTTCTTCCCCCAACCCCGCGACGGCGACGTGCACCAGCCCGGCGACCGCTTCGACATCCACCACAACTTCTTCTCCCACTCCCGCAACTTCGGCTTCTACGTACATGCCCAATCGGACGATGTGACCACCTATCGCTTCGCCGACAACGCCTTCCGCGAGATCAACTTCCAATACGACGAGCACAATCCCGACGAGAACGACCGCAATGCGGTGTTCATCAGCTTCAACAACCGCGCCCCGATCGAGATCACGGACAACCTGTGGGAAGGACCGCAGACGATCTTCGCCGGCACCAGCAGCCCGAACATCGTGGTCTCGGGCAATACCAACGGTGCGGTGGAGCCGGTGATCTTCGTCGACTCCGGCCTGCCCGCGGACTTCGACTACCATCGCCTCGAGATCTGGGCCGACGTCTCGGGAACCACCGAGCAGCCGGTGGAATACACCCTCGGCGATCTGGTGCTCTACGAGGGAAACCTCTACGAGAACATCGCGCCGGGAACCCACAGCGGTCGCCGGCCGCCCGAGCATCCCGACACCTGGGCCCTGCGACCTCACATGCCCGACGACCTGCGCCTCGCCGCCGACTCCCCCTGGCAGGGCTACGGTCTGCTCGACCTCGGCAGCCAGATCTTCGCCGACGGCTTCGAGAGCGGCAACACCAGCCGCTGGACGGGGAGCTCGGGGTAGGTCGCCTCGATCGTCTCGTCGGGCCCTTCGCAGCCGGGGACGTCGGCTCGCTTCGCACCGGGCCTCGAATCTGACAACCTAGAGCTCATGAGCGAGACCGACCCGTCCGCACCCGAAACCCCCCGGGTTTCCACCGCCTGGTGGCAGAAGCTGATGCTGCTCGCCCTGGGCACCGTCGTGGGCCTGTGCTTCCTCGAGGTGGGCCTGCGCGCCCTGGGGCTCGCGCCCGATGTCGTACCGGTGCAGGAAGGGCGCTTTCGCCTCTCACCCAATCCGAAGATCGGCTACGAGCCGGTGCCCGACTACGACTACCGCGGCCAGCGCGACAGCTTCAACGACTACGAGGGGAAGAGCAACTCCCTCGGCTTCCGCGACCGCGACCATCCGCTGGAGAAGGCGCCCGGCAGCTTCCGGATCCTGATCCTCGGCGACAGCATCGCTGCCGGCCAGGGGGTGCATCGCTTCGAAGACACTTTCCCCTACCTGCTCGAGGGGCTGCTGCGCGACGGTGGGCTCGAAGCCGAGGTGCTCAACTTCGCCGTGACCGGCTACAACACCCAACAAGAGGTGGAGACCCTGCGCGACAAGGGGCTCGCCTTCGAGCCCGACCTGGTGCTGGTCAGCTACTGTCTCAACGATCGCAAACGCTCCGACGGCGGTATTCTTCCGACTCTTCTGGAGCGGGAGAAAAAGGCCGAAGGAGTGATCGAGAGCCGCGCCCACCCCGCTCTGCTGCACAGCGCCATCTACCGCTTCCTGCGCTTTCGTCTTCCCTGGTTCCAGAAACCCACGCCCCCGATCTACGGCGATACCGTCGACGCCTCGTTCGGCGCCCTCGCCGAGCTCTCCCGGGAACACGGCTTCGAGGTTTTGGTAACGGTCTTCCCCCACTTCGGCAAGCTGCTCGAGCCGTACCGCTTCCACCCGCAACACGAGCGTACCGAAGCCGTCAGCCGCGCCTCGGGCTTTCACTACCTCGACCTCCTCGACGCCTTCGTGGCCTGCCGTCGGGTCGCCACCGACCGTCTCGCCCTCGACCGCTACCACCCCACCGCCCTCGGCCACCGCTGCGCCGCCCGCGAGATGGCCCGCCACATCCTCGTGCACCGTGAGAACCTCGGCGCGGGCATGGGGTGAGGGCTCGGTTTCCCGGTCAGGAGGTCTCCGCGGGCTCCGGCGGGAGGTCGTCGCCTCGCCCATCCCCACCGCCGGCCGCGGGCTCGATCGGCTCCCACGGGAAGTTGCGGAAGTAACGTTCGGCGGATGCCAGGGCGGAGACCGAGTCGTCTTCGGGATCGTAGTCCCAGACTACGGAGCCGAAGATCTCGACCGACGACTTCGAGCCATCAGACATCGTCCACCTCCTTCGACTCCGCCTCTCCGGGCGGCCGAGCGCCGAGGGCGAGCCAAAGATCCACGTCGTTCGAGCCGGGCGCGGGATCGAAGAGCTGGCCGAGCCGGCGCTCGGTGCCGACCACGAAACGACAGGGGGTCTGCGGCAGATCACTGCAGGAGATCTCCCGGGCCTCGACGCCACGTCCCGAAAGGTAGGAGAGGAAGCCGGCGTGCAGCCCCGCCAGGAGAGTGCAACGGCAGCCGTCCTGCTGCTCGAACATCTGGGCGAAGGGGCTCTCGTGGTGCTCGACGAGGAGGAGGCCGCGACTGCGGAAATCGAGCCGGACCTCGAAGCGGCCGAGCCCCAACACTCCGATCGAGCCCGAGAGACAACCGAGGGCGACCTGCAGCTCGACCTCTCGTAGGGTCTGCTCGTGCGACTTCTGCACGAATCCTTCCACCCGCAGGGCGTGCTGCAAACCCCAACCCTTGCCCATGCGGTGCAGCTCGGCTCGCTTTGCCTCGGGCGAACCATCGGCGAAGAGCTGATCGAGAGCCTACCAGAGCACGGCCCCGGCCAGCACGAACGGTTCTTCGA
>CAZMEL010000074.1:0-11530 GCA_964565225.1 uncultured Thermoanaerobaculia bacterium
GTCGGGGCTCGACGGCGAGCGTTCCAAGCTCGATCATGCCCTGGCGGCCGCCCTCGCCCTCGCCCGGGTCGCCGCCGCCCGGGGCGACCGGGTCACCCTGGTGGCCTTCTCCGACCGCGTCGAGCGAACCGTCCGGCTCAAGGGAGGAAGCCGCAGCATCCAGGCCGCCTACGGCCGCCTCTACGACCTCGAGTCGCGGCTCGTGGAGCCCGCCTACGACCTCGCCGTGGAGTCGGCTGCCGGCCTCGAGTCGCGGCGCTCCACCGTGGTGCTCTTCACCTCCGTCATCGATCTCGCCGCCGCCGAGCTGCTGCGCCAATCGGTGCTGCACCTCGAGCGTAAACACCGGCCGATCCTGATCAATCTGCACGATCCCGAGCTCCTGGCCCTGGCCACCGAGGCTCCCACCTCTCCGGAGCAGGCCTTCGCCCAGGTCACCTCGCTCGAGATCCTCCTCGCCAACCGCCGGCTGGGAAAGCAGCTGCGTCACGCCGGTGTGCGGGTGGTCGGCACCTCCGCCGATCGCCTCGCTCTCGAGACCCTGGAAGCCTACCTGGCGATGTTTCGTTGAGTCGGTTCGCGGATCACTCCGCCGGCCGGTGGCAGGTGAAGAGCTCCAGGTCGTAGTCCACCTCGGAATGCTCGAAAGAGACGGCCTCGGCCTCGAAACCGGCCTCGTGTAGCCATTGCAGCCACTCGTCGCGGGCAAAGAGGCCCTCGATATGGCGCTCGGGCTCTGTGTGTACGTTGCCTTCGGCGTCGCGGAGCACGAAGGTGTAGTCGACCGTGTAGGTGGTGTCGTCGGCGTCGGGATCCCAGGTCCACTCGAGGTAGCGCAAGCTGCGGTCCGGGCCGTCGTGCCCTCCGTGGTCGGTGCCGGGTCGGAAGCTCTCGCGCAGGTAGTCGGGCGCGAAGACGGCACCCCCGCCGGGACGGCAGTGCGCGAAGGCGGTGGCGATGGCGGCGCGGAGATCGGCCTCGGAGGTCATGTAGCAGATGGCGTCGTGCACGAAGACGGCATCGAATCTCCGGCCGAGCCGCAGAGTCCGCATGTCGCCCTCGACATGCTCACAATCGGGGAGCAGCGCCCGGCTGACGGCCAGCATCTCGGGTGAGAGATCGCTCAGGGTCAATCGAAAATGGGGCTCGAGGTGCAGGGCGTTGTTGCCCCCTCCGGAGCCCAGCTCGAGAAGGGTCGCGATCGGTCTCTCGGCGGCCCGTTCGAGGTGCACGCGGTAGATCTCGGCCTCCTCGGCGTAGTCCTCGGGGCGGGACAGGAGGGGCCACCAGGCCGCCAGCTCACGATACATCTTCGGCCGTTCCCGGCTCATGGTGTCTCTCCTGGCCCGGGGTTCTTCGTGACCTCGGTCTCGGCGGGAGCCTGCGGGAGGGCCTCGAGCTCGTCGGACAAGCTCTCGAGCTCGTCCAGGAGCCGTCTGGCCTCTTCGATCGAGGCCTCGAGTGGGGGCTTCTCTTCGGCCGAGGATTCTTCCAGTGCCTTCTGTGCAGCCTCGATCTCTTGCCGGAGTCGGGCTTTCTGGCCTTCTCTCCGCTCGGCTTTCTCGGCCTTGTCGAAGACGACCTGCTCGACGGTCTTGTGGGCTTCCTGCTGTTCCCATCGTTTCGACGGAATGATCTGGCGCTCGGGGTCGAGGGCCCGCTGGTTCATGAATCCCGGCGAGACGATCTCGATTCCGTGGTCGTGCAGGACGTCGAGGATGCTCTTGCACAGGTACGAGCGCTGGGTCAGCAGGTATTTGGGATCGGTCAGCAGCCCGCCGACCTTGTAGGTGATCGCGAAATCCCCCAGCTCGACCACGTGCACGAAAGGCTCTTCCAGGCCGCAGCTCTCGATGGCGGACAGCAGAAGGGACTCGATCCGGTTGTGGTGCACGTCGTAGCCGAGGGAGATACGGGTCGAGACGATGGTTCCGGAGGAACGCACCACGGTGATCGGGCGGGTGATCAGGTAGAGATTGGGAATCGCCATCAGGTCCCGGTTCTCGGTCTGGACCTCGGTGTCGAGCAGGCCGACCTCGGTGACCCGGCCGAAGAGCTCCCCGACGGTGATGAAGTTGCCGGCGCGGTAGGGCATCATGATCCGGATCATGAGGCCGGCCATGAGGTTGGCGAAGACGGTGGAGGAGGAAAAGGCGAAGATGCCGGAGACGATCAGGCTCACGAAACCGATGACCTGGCTTCGGGTTCCCAGGTCGACGGGTAGAGCGAGGGTCACGGCGACCGCGCCGAGGATGGTCAGGCCCAACATCAAGAGCTGGCGCGGGAGCTTCCGCTCGGCGCTCAACCCCGGTTGTCTCCCCAGCAGCAGCCAGTTCGACAGCCAGAGAGCACCAGCGGTGCCGAGGGCCGTGAGGAGAAAGGTCAGGAAGGGAGGAATCGGGAGCATGGAGCCTCTCGGAAGTAGTGATCGGAGAATCGGGCGACAATGTGGTCCGAGAATTGCCTGTAGATCGGCAAACCCGCTCCCGGCCCTTGCTTCGGCCGTTGCCTTCTCGTTTTATTGTCCCCCGAATCGACGGGGGTGTCATCTAGAAAGGACAGCGCGCGATGGTGAAGTTCATTTCTTTGTTTCTCGGGCTGGTCGCCGGGCTCCAGCCGGTCGAGCTGGCGGTCAGCCCTCAGGTGGCGACCGTAGAGCTGCGGCTCGACGGGCGCCCCATTGCCCAGCTGCGAGAGGAGCCGTGGGTGGTGGCCTGCGACTTCGGCACGGAGCTGGCGCCGCATCACCTGGAAGTGATCGCCAGGGATGCCGAAGGCAAGATCCTGGGTCGTGAGGAGCAGTGGATCAATCTGCCGCGAGAGCGGATCGTCCTCGAGCTGCGGACCGAGGGTGATCCGCCGCAGTCGGCCCAGCTGCTGTGGCGAACCATCGATGGTGTCGAGCCCGACGTGTTGCGGGTCGTCTTCGACGGGGAGGAGCTCGAGCTCGATGCCCAGAACCGGGTGCGGCTGCCGAAATTCGATCCGGAAGTACCCCACCTGCTGGCCGCGGAGCTGCAGTATGGCCGGGAATCGGCTCGTACCGAGATCGTGGTCGGTGGCATCGAGGGGGATCGGGTGGACCGTGCCCTCACCGCGTTTCCCGTGTTCTGGAACGGCAAGGGCAAACCACCGCAGCCCGAAGAAATGCGGGGCTGGTTGTGGAGCCAGGGTCGAGACCTGAAGGTGGTGGCGGTCGACGAAGGCCCCTCCGAGATCTTGATGGTGCAAGACCAATCGCGGCAGATCCAGGGGCTTCTCGGAAAGCTCGAACGTGAGGTTCTGAGCATGACCTCGGACCTCCGCCGTCGCCCATCGGGGTTGAAACACGGGGACCGGCTGCGCATTCTACTGCCGGTCCTGATGGAGGTACGCAGCGATCACCCGCTCGATCTCTTCCCTCTCTCCGCCGATCTCGCGGCCCTCAGAGAAGGCCCTCGTTCGACCGGGGTGGGACGCCGCCAGGTGGCGGCCCCGGTGGCCGAAGGCATTCTCAAATCGCTGCCGTTCAGCCCGGGCGGTGCGATCTACGACGAGCCCCAGCGTCTGGCCGACGCCGTGGCGGTCGCCGGGCTGGCGGCGGCGTCCGGCGGGCGCCCGCGGGTCGTGGTGCTGGTGGCCGATCCCGACACCGTGGACCACAGCTCCCACGCCATCCGGTCGGTGCGCTCCTACCTGGCGTCTCTACAGGTGCCGCTCGTGGTCTGGACCCCGGCGAAATCCGAGGAGTGGGAGACCTGGGGCGAGGCCCGAAACATTCGCAATCGTAATTTCCTCTTTCGGCAGGTCCGCGAGCTGCGGGCCCTGCTCGACCGCCAGCTGGTGGTCTGGGTGGAGGGGCGCCACCTGCCGAGCGCGATCAGCATCACCGATGCCGCCGGAGACACCATCGCCAACGTGAGCTCCGGCGGAACCATGGCGCTGCCCGATCCGGAATTCGAGACCTGGCTGGCCGGGCTGGACCCTGTGCCCGAGGCCGCACCCGAGCCGGCAGCTCCAGGAGCCGCTCCGGTGCCTAGCCAGGCGCCGAGCTCGGAAGCCGTAGCGCCGGAAGTGGCCGCCGCTGGGGTTGCGGAGAAGGCCGCCGAGGCACCGACGAGCACTTTTGCCGATCAGGTGAGCGTGCGGGTGGTCCATGTCGATGTGGTCGCGACCCAAGACGGCGAGAAGATCCGCGATCTCGAGCGAGAGGACTTTGCCCTGTTCGAAGACGGCGAGCCGGTGGAGATCGCCTATTTCACGGCTCCGCCTCCCGCTCGGCCGGTGGCCGACTCCGGGTCGGCCGACACAACGGCCGCGTCGGATCCGGCCGTTGATTCCGGGAGCCAGAAGCCGACCTTCCTGGTGGTCTATGTCGACGCCGCCAATCTCGAGGCGAAGCACCGCAAGCAGATCTTCCCGGCATTGCGCGAGGTGTTGGTGACGGATCCTCTCCCGGGCAAGGTGATGCTGGTCGTGCAGAGCCTCGGCACGTCGGTGCGCCAGACCTTCACCGAGGACCCCCAGGAGCTGGCCGCGGCGCTCGACGAGCTGGAAAACGGAGCCGGTGCGCCGCCGGCCAGGTCTCGGATCGGACGCCGACTCGTCGGCGAGATGATGCAGTACCTGGAGGCCATTTCCTCGGCCGAGCGGATCCGTGATCCTCTCTCCCGAGAGCAGGCCGTCGAGAGCGCCAACAGCCAGCGGTCGAACGTGTTGCACCAGCTCCACGCCCACGGCGAGTCCCTGCGAATCGAGGGCATGGAGCTGTTGGCGAGCCTCGAGGGCCTGGTGGAGGGCCTGGGTGGAGTCGAAGGTCGCAAGGCGTTGGTCTACGTCGGTGATCGCCTCACGCTCGAGCCGGCCGCCGAGCTCTACACCGCCGCCGAGCGAATCCTCGAGCTGGAGGGTTTCGAGCTCACCAAAGTGGTGAACGAAGGGCGAGCGTTGAGCCTGGCCCGCGATTTCCGGGCCATGCTGCGCAAGGCGAATGGCCGCGGGGTCACCATGTACACCATGACTCCGCCGGACGTGGAGATGTTCTACAGCGCCGAGAACATGAGCTTCGGTGATGGCCTGTTCCAGAACGCGCGGGGGCTCAGTCTGGCCGGGGTCTCCACCCAGCTCGGAGACGTCCGGCTGGCAGGCATCAAGAGCGCGGCGTGTATGATGTCGTCGGATACCGGAGGGTTGTGTCAGGTCGGCGGCACCGAGCCGCGTCTCCTGCTCGAACGTACTCTCGATGATCTCGACGCGTCCTACACCCTGGCCTATGTGCCCGATCGCCAGGCCGATGGCGAGCTGCACGAGCTGGAGGTCGAGGTCGACCGAGAGGGAGTGAAGGTGCGGCATCGCGAGGCGTATCTCGACGTGCTGGAAGTCGACCGTGTGCTGGAGCGTCTGCAGGCGGCCCTTCGTTTCGCCGCGGAAGAGGATCCCCTCGGCATCGAGCTGGCGGTGGAGCCCAGCGTCGATTTCGGCAAGAAGAAGCTGCGGGTGCTGCCGCTGGAGGTCAGGGTTCCGGTCTCCCGGCTGGCGATGTTGCCGATTCCCGAGAATCCCGAGAAGCGGGGCTCCAAGCTCGAGCTCTACCTCACCGTGCTCGACCGCACCGGCCGGCACACGGAGGTCCAGAAGTTACCTCTCTCGTTCCAGGTTGCCGCGTCGCGGCTCGCAGATCCGCGGCCTCTGGTCTACGCCCACAAGGTGAACCTCACCATCCCCACCGGCGCCACGCGGGTGGCCGTCGGGCTTTGGGATACCTTCGGCGAGACCGGCTCCTTCGCCGGGCGTCCGATCGAGGGAGGAGGCGAGTAGCTACAAGCGACCGGCCTCGAGCTCTTGGCGATACCAGGCGATGGTTTTCTCGAGGCCGCGTTCGAGAGATGTGGTGGGTCGCCAGCCCAGCTGGCGGGCGGTCTGCTGGATCTCGGCCTTACGGACCTGCTCGTGGGCCCGGTCGGGCATGGACCCGAAGGGCAGAGGAGCACCGGGTGCGAGGCGGCGATAGAGCTCTTCGACCACTCCGGCGATGGTGGTCAGCCGGCCGCTCCCGAGATCGACCCGCTGGCCCTCGAGCCCCACCGTGGTGCCGAGGCGCACCAGGCCCTCCACCACATCGTCGACATAGATCCAGTCCACCGGCCGGGTACCGCTGGAGAGCCGCGGCTCCTCGCCCCGCAGGAGCTGCAGGATCACGTAGGGAATCAGCTTGCGCAGGTCGCGTTGTGTGGGGCCGTAGACCATGAACAGCCGTGCCAGCACCACCGGGGTGCCGTAGAGCTGGTAGAACATGCGGCCGTAGGCGCTGGCGGAGGCCTTGGCCGCCGCGTAGGGCGACGACGGAGCGAGGAGCGGCTCTCCCGGATCGGGCTCTTCGAGAGAGCCGACCTGCACGAACCGCTGACAGCCTCCGACCCGGGTCACGGCGTCGAGCAGATGCACGGTGCTCGCCAGATTGGCGAGGAACGTCGGGCGCACATGCTCTCGCTCGCGGGCGCCTACCACGTGGCTGGCGAGATGGAAGATGGTCTGCGGGCGAAGCTTGCCGATCAGGTGATCGACCGCCTGGTGGTGCCCGAGGTCGGCCACATGCCAGGTCAGGCCCGCGATCGGCGCGCGCTGGGAGCGTGTGGTGCCGTGGACTCGCACGCCGGATGCGGCGAGGCGCTGCACCAGGCGGGTGCCGATGAAGCCACCGGCCCCGGTCACCAACACGGGTCCTGCGATTTCGCTCATGGTCTGCCGCCCGTGTCGCGCCGGCTCACAACCGCATCAACACGGAGCCGTAGTGCAGGCCGGCGCCGAGAGCGGTGAAGGCGACCAGGCTTCCTTCGGGGGCCTTGCCGGCGAGGCGGGCCTCGTGGAAGCAGAGTGGAAGGGTGGCCGAGGTGGTATTGCCGTATTTCTGGATGTTGTTGTGCACCTTTTCTTGTCTGAGCCCGAGGGCCCTCTGGCAAGCCTCGTTGATGCGCAGATTGGCCTGGTGCATGATCAACAGATCGAGGTCTTCGAGGCCGAGCTCCTGGTCGGCGAGGACTTCCTGGGTGGCCCTGGGCATGCGGGTCACCGCGAGCTTGAAGACCGAGCGGCCGTCCATGAAGGGCACACCGTCGCCCCGGGCGAGCATCTCCGCGTCGACGAAGGGGCGGTAGGCCGAGCCCACTCCCGGCACGTAGAGAATTTCTTTGTTGTCGCCGTCGCCGTAGAGGCGGGATCCCAGAATGCCGCGGCCGTCGTCGGCCTCGTGGGCGCGGAAGACCATGGCGCCTGCGGCATCGCCGAAGAGCACCGAGAGGTGCCGGAAGCGGGTGTTCCAGGCGTAGTCTTCCGCGGGGAGCTCCGGGGCATCGTCGCCCTTGTAGAGGGTCTCCCAGGTCGCCGCGGAGTAGGGCAGAAGAGAGCTGTGGTTGTCGGCCCCGATCAGGAGCACGGTGCGGGCGGTGCCACTACGGATCAGGGCGTCGGTCACTTGCAGGCCGTAGGCGAAGCCGGCACACTGCTGGCGCAGGTCCAGCACCGGCCGTGGCGAGATCCCCAGGGCCGCCTGGATCAGGGTTCCGCTCCCGGGGAAGTAGTGGTCGGGGGTCATGGTGGCGACCACGAGGTAATCGACCTCGTCGGCCTCGATCCCGGCGTCGGCCAGTGCATTCTTCGCGGCTTCGGCCCCCAGCTGGGACGACCCGAAGCCCGGCTCGGTGTAGTACCGGGTATGGATGCCGCTACGTTCGACGATCCAGTCGTGATGGGTGTCCATGATGCGGGCCAACATGGAGTTGTCGACCTCGATCGAGGGCACATGAACGCCTACACCTTGCAGAGCTGCTCTCGGAGCCATGGTTGGAACCTCGCGGGACAGGGGAGCTGATGAGGATTCGGTCAGAAGCCGTTGCGTCGCCGCTGGTTGGGCAGGCGGCGAATGGTCTGACCGGAATAGAGCTCGGTTCGGCGACCGATCTTGATGAAACGAAAGCTTTTCTTCGGCTTGTCGCCGTCGAGCCCCGGATCGGAGCCTTTGGAGTACTCCCAGACCTCGAGGGTCGGGCCTCCGACCTTCTTGGGATTCGAATAGGAAATGTCGTCGGGCTCGCCGTAGAGGATGAAGACCATGCCGCGATCGGAGTTGCGGCCCGGGTAGGCATCTTCGGTCCACCGTTTGTCGGCTTCCACCGCCCGTTTCTCGAAGATCTGCTGGGGCGTCTCGGTAAACACCGGGGTGCCCTTGTTCTGGCGCTCCCAGAATCTGGCGACGAAGGCGGCTGCCTCTTCGTCGCTCACCAGATCGAGAAACTCGGCAGCCTCTTGGTCGCTCACCATGTGAAAAATGGGGCCGACGAGCCAGTGGGCGTATTCGGGGCCGAGGAGAGGATTGAACAGATCTTCGGGCTCCGGCACCTTTTTCTTGTAGGCGGCCGCGGGCAGGCTCATCGCCGTGATCGCCACCAGGACGACTCCCAGAATGCCGAAGAGTCGGTGCAGCTCAGGTCTTGCGCAGCAGATCAAGGAATTCCTCGCGAATCGGTCGTTCGTGAAAAATGCCCCGGATGGCCGAGGTCACGGTCACCGCACCGGGTTTCTTGACTCCGCGCATCTCGACACAGAGGTGTCGGGCTTCGATCACGACCATGGCTCCCTGAGGCTTCAGCTTCTCTTCCAGGTAGGTGACCACCTGTTCGGTCAGGCGTTCCTGTAGCTGCGGGCGTTTGGCGTAGAACTCCAGGATCCGGGGGAGCTTGGAGAGGCCGACGATCTCGTGGTTGGGCACATAGGCGATGTGTGCGTGTCCGTAGAACGGAACCAGGTGATGTGAGCACATGGAGTAGAAGGGAATCTGCGCCTCCATGACCATGCCCGAGTAATGCTCGTCGTTGGGGAAGGTGGTGACCTGGGGCTCGTTGCCTTCCTGGAGACCGTGGAACATCTCGTCGTACATTTTCGCGACCCGGATGTCGGTTTCGCGGAGGTTGGCGTCGTCGAGGTCGAGGCGCAGCTCGGACAGAATGCCCCGGACATGCCCGGCGATTCGCACGAGCTTGGCCCGCTCTTCGGGCTCACGGCCCTCGAGGGGGTCGGGGCCGGGTTGGTTCAGCCAGCGATCGATCGGTTGCGTGAGCTTCGGGTCGGTGTCGGTCGGGTCGGCCTTGGGTAGTGCGTTCGCCATGTGTTCTCGGTGCTGCCTCTCTTGGTCGAGTCGGTGATCTTATCTAGAATCAGGAAAGGGGCCAAATGAGACGATCCCCTACGACATGAATCATTCCCACTGCTTGGAGTTATTCGGAGATGGCCAAGATTCAGATTGAATACTGCGTGGCTTGAAACTACTTACCCAGGGCCGCCGGTCTGGCGGACGAAATCAAAGATCGGTTCGGCTACGAGCCGGAGCTGATCAAAGGACGCAACGGGGTCTTCGAGGTGACCTTCGACGGAGACCTGGTGTTCTCCAAGAAGAGCCAGGGGCGTTTCCCCGAACCGGTCGAGGTGGTCGACGCCATCGCGGCGCGGGTCGCCTGAGCGTTCGCGGTCTGCGTCGGTCGCATCGCACAACGAGCACTTCGTGCCCACGGGGGTCGATCCCGACCCGAGGATTGGGCTCATAGGTTCGGGCTCGCTTCGATCAAGGTGAGTGCAAGTCCGTCTGCGTCCTGTAGGACGCTTCTCCCAGCGAGGGACTTCAGTCCCTCGATCGGCTCGCCGCGGCAGGCAAGGACGCACGGTACCAGCAGGATTGTCCGGCGGTCTCGGAAACGCTGATGCCCAGGCGGTCGACGCCGGGCAGGTCGAGGCCGTCGGTGAGGTCGTTCCAGAGCATGCGCGCCATCACCTCGATCGACGTGTTGACGATCGGCAGGAGCCGCACATCCTGGGCGGGGAGCCGGTAGGTGCGGTTTCCATAACGAATCTGCACCTCCCCTGCATCCGCCTCGATCTCCAGGTGTGGGCTCTCGGACGGGATCAGAGTGTAGCTGTCGAGCTCGGCGCAGAGGCTGCGGATCCGTTCCTTGATCGGCGGAAAGCTCACCAGCAGACCTTCTTCGTCGAGGTCCCTGCCTTCGATCTCGATGCCTACCTGGTAGTTGTGCCCGTGCAGGAGCTCGGCGTCGTCGGGGCCGAAGAGGGTGAAGTGGGCGCAGGAGAACTTGAAGTCTTCCTTGGCCAGGAGCAGAGTGAAGGTCGGCGTGTCGGGATTCAAGATCTGGGTTCTCCGGAGCTGGTTGCGGAAAGATCTCGGCGAAAGAGCTGGGCGATGACTTCCAGGTGTCCGGTCTGTGGGAACAGGTCGATCAGTGCCAGGCTTCGGACCTCGTACCACTCTCGAAGCTCCCGCAGGTCTCGCGCCAGCGTGGCGGAGTCGCAGGAGACATAGGTGAGGTGGTGCGGCCGGCGGCTGAGGAGCACTTCCCGCACCTTGCGCGACAGACCCACCCGGGGTGGATCGACCACCACTCGGGCGGCCTGGGTCGGGAGCTTGCCCGCCCAGCCTTCCACCGCCTGGTTCTCGAGCTGTAGATTCTCGACTCCGTTGAGCTGCTGGTTCCTGCGCGCGAATCGGGCCGCATTGCGTTCGCCTTCCACCGCCACGACCTTTCGGTATTTGCGGCTCAGGGGCAAGCTGAAGAGGCCGACGCCGGAGTAGAGGTCGAAGGCGTCCTCCTCGGAGCTCTCCCCGGCACCATCGCCAGTGCCCACGGCGAGGTCCACGAGCTCGGCCAGGAGATGCCGGTGGCCCTGGAAGAAGCAGGTGGCGTCGTAGCGGAAGGTAAAATCACCCACGGTGGTGCTGACCTCGCCTCGCGGCAGGTCGTCGAAGGCGGGAGCACAGGTCCAGGCCTGGTCGCTGCCGGCGGTGATCTCGAGGCGACGATGTGGCGGCCCTTCGCGGACGCTGCGCTGCAGGACCGGTAGTGCCGATTCGAGCTCGGGCACCAACACCGGGCAGGAATCGACCGGCACGAGGTCGTGGCTGCCGCGGGCGAAGTAGCCGATCTGGTGTCCCCGTTCGGTCTCGGCAATGTGTAGCTGGGCCCGGACCCGGTAACCCCAGGCCTTGCCGGCGATCACCTTGATGCTCGCGGGTGTCTCGATACCCCCCAGGCGCAGGAGGTTTTCCCGCACGGCCTGGACCTTGTATTGCAGCTGCTTCGTCTCGTCCAGGTGTTGCAGGTCGCAGCCGCCGCACCGGTCGAAGAAGGAGCAGGGAGGCTCGCGTCGCCCGGGGCCCGGCTCCAGGATCTCTTCGATCTCGGCGCGGCCGAAGCTCGCTCGGCGCTCCACGAGGCGAACTCGGAGACGATCTCCCGGTGCCGAGCGGGGCACGAAAATGGGGATCTTCTCGAATCGTGCGAGACCATCTCCGCCGGCCACCAGCTTTTCGATAGCGACCTCGATCGTATCGAGCTCGGCGAGGCGCCGTCCGGTCTCCGAAGTCAACTCTTCTCGATCCGCCGCCCAGGGAGGAGCGTTCGAGTCCCGAGGCGGTCTTCGTCCGCTCGGTCGACCGCGATCCTCTGCATCTCGTGGTCTTCGATCCCGGAAGGGTCGATCCCCGGGCGGC
>CAZMEL010000074.1:11630-27751 GCA_964565225.1 uncultured Thermoanaerobaculia bacterium
CGTCCACGAGAGGGCCTGTCTCCCGGTGGCCGCTCTCGATTGGGTCTGTCTCCAGACGGTCGTCCTCGGTACGGCCTTTCTCCGTCGGGTCGGCCCCGGAAGGGTCGATCCCCGGGCGGCCGTCCACGAGAGGGCCTGTCTCCCGGTGGCCGCTCTCGATTGGGTCTGTCTCCAGGGGGTCGGTCACGATACGGCCGCTCGCCCGAGGGTCGTCCTCGATACGGCCGCTCTCCGGACGGTCGTCCTCGGTACGGCCCGTCCCCGAAGGGTTTGTCTCCGGGGGGCCGTTTCCGTGGCGGTCGCCCTCCACGACTCGGGCCTTTCCGTCGATCGGGATCTTCGTTCTGGCCGTCTCCGCCATTCGGCGGTTGCTCGTCGCTCAAGAGAATGCTCTCCGAATGGCCTCGGGGCCGGCCTCAGATCTCGGTGTAGAGCCAGCGGCGGATGGGCTGCAGGCGATCCGACACGCTCTTCCTGTCGGGGTCCACGAGCCACAGGGCGGCGGCCACCGAGGAGAGGAGAGAGTTGCCGTCTTGGGGGGTGAAGCAGAAACCGATGATCTCGCGGTTGTGGCGCACGGAGAGGGTCGGGGTGACGATCACCGTCTGCGACAGGATTCGGCCGTAGTAACCGTGGTCGCGGCCGAAGCTGAAGATCAGGTTGGCAAAGCGCTTCTGGGTGGTGGCGACTCGGGGGTTGCCCGTGATCCGCTGCTCGATCTCCTCCAGGGAGGTGTCACGGGTCATCAGGAGATGGAACCAGATCGAGTGCATGTACTGGGAGTTGAGCTTCACCGCGCTGGAGAAGAGGTCGAGGTTCTTTCCCAGGGTCTGGAACACCCGGTTGGCGTCTTTGGCGTGGTGAGTGCCGAACTCTGGGTCGGGGTGGGTGCCGACATTCGGCGCCGGCACGAAGGAATCGGTCTGGGTGATGTCGTTGGCCCGCCGCATGCAGACGAACTTCCCGTTGGCGAGGGCGATCTCGCCGTCGTCTTCCATGGTCAGGGTCTTGATCAAGGTGGTGATGTTGTGGGTGTTGCAGGAGACGATCTGCAGGAAGCGGTCTTCACCGGGCACCAGGGCCTCGTCGTTCACTCCGCGAGCGTAGGGCTTGCCGAAACCCTCCTCGCTACCCTGGGCCAGGAACCCCTTGGCGTTCTTGAGGTGGGTGTAGTACTGCTCCTTCATCTTGTTGCCCACGGGGGTGCAATCGATGATCACCGTGGCCCGCTCCATGGCTTCCTCGGTGGTGTAGCTGACTTTGTGCCCCATGGACTCGAAATCGGCCTTGCGGTCGGCGTCGGTGGTCAGCTTCGCTCCTCGATCCATCATGTGTTTGATGCGGGAGCGGTCGCTCTCGAGGGGAGTGCGTTTGTGGAAGGTCACCTCGTCGAAGCCCAGGCGTTCGTTGAAATCGGTGAACAAGCCGATCAAGGGCTCGCCGATGGTTCCGGTGCCGATGATGTGAACGACATTCGCCATGGTGCTCTTCTCCTGCTCGAAAGGAATGGTGATCAACACACTCGGCCGAGGCGCCGTGGCCGTCTGCCGAAGTTTCTCGGGTTTCGGCCCGTATCCGCCCGTTCGACCGGTAAGCCGTAGCCGGTTCGATCAGAGCCCGCAGATCGAAGGATCGGATCTGCTCGGGAGCGTATACGAGGCGAGGAATTCTGGTCGGCCGGATGGGCCGTACACGGTCTCGAGGTCGATGGCCAGCTCGCGATGCGAGGTCTTGGGAGGTGGCTCGCGGCTCCGGTAGTTGATGATCTGTCGCGGGTCCGAAACCGCCGACTCTCGGTACGATGATTCGGTAAGTGACTCCGGAGCTGGCCGGAAACGCAAGGGAGACTAGCATAGGAGTGTCGCGGGAGGCTACGAGTCGTCGTGGATCGCGCCGGCATGAACCTGGCCTCCGTGCCAGCCCGGGTCCCGGCGGGCGAACTCGTCGAGCTCTACGGGCACCTCGAGAAGGGTGCGAGTCACGGCGGGATCACAGATATCGTTCTCACACTCATAGGTGTAGACATTCCAGCTCTCCTCGCGGTGGAAGTGGGTGAGGGTCTGGTAGGTGTTGCATTGGCCACACTTGACCGAGAGATTGCGGATGTTGATCGAGCTCTGGCCTTCCGCCAGGGGCTCGTTCGGGGGCGCTTCGGGCTCGTTCATATTGCCTCCTGCAGGGGTTGAATGGCCGTTGGGCCCAGAGACGGCGGCGGCTCGGCTCCACCGATCTTCCCACCGGAGAGGAAGCCGAGGAATCTTCTCCGGCGTGCTAGCATGCCACGGAGAGCGCCGCAGCGCTTCGGACCGTTTGGCAGGTAGCAGAAGATGACGAGAGTCGAAACGAAGCGACGAGGAGCCGATGCCGAAGTGTGCTCCGAATGCCGGGGCAGAGGCTGGAAGATCGTGGACGACGGCAACGCCGGCACCGCCGTGCGTTGTGATTGCGCCAAGAAACGCCGGGGTGCGTTGTTCCTGGAGCGGGCCGGCATCCCCGAGCGATATCGCCAGTGCCGGCTGAGTAATTTCTCGGTGCGCAATCCCGACCTCGAGGTGGCCGGCCGGTTACTCGAGGCACGGCAGGTCTGCCAGCGTTATCTCGATACCTTCTTCGATGTCGAAACCCACGAGTTCCGCGAATCCGGCCTGATCTTCATCGGGCCGCCGGGCACGGGCAAGACCCACCTCGCCGTGTCGGTGCTGGCCGAGGCCATCGAGCGGTACCAGGTCCGCGGTCGTTTCGTCGATTTCACCGCCCTGCTGCACGAAATCCAGTCGACCTTCGACCCCTCTTCTTTGGAGTCGAAACACGCGGTCCTCGATCCGGTGATCGAAGCCGAGCTCCTGGTGCTCGACGAGCTCGGAGCCCAGAAGTCGTCGGAATGGGTGATGGACACCCTCTACCTCATCATGAACAGTCGCTACACGGCGGGGCGCCCGACCCTTTTCACCACCAACTACCGGCTCACCCAGACCGCCACCCGGCCGGGCGCAGGCCACGAGGGCGGCGGCGATGGTGGTGACCTCCTCTCCGACCACCAGGCTGCGATCGACCAGCGTCGGCGCGAGAGTGGCGGGATCAGGGTACCCGGCGGCCGGCCCGCGAGCAATCCTCATAGCAATCTGGGCACTCGCATCACCCCGGTGCTGGTCAGCCGGCTGCACGAGATGGCCCAGCCGGTACGTCTCGACGTCCCCGACTATCGACTGAAGAAACGACCTCACTAGCCGACCCGACGATGGACTCCAGGAAGGGCAGAGGCGAGCTGCGAGTACGTGAGGTAGGAACGGGTCGCCGGTCCTGGCAGCGCTCGTGGTATTACCGCCGGCAGAAGAACGAGCTCTGGAGACGGTTTCCTCTCGCGGCGCTTGCTCTGGTGTCTCTGCTCCTGGCCTGCCGCTCTCTCGATCCACCCGCACCGGTGGCGCCCGAACCGAGGGTTTCGACCCCTGCTCCGTCCGCGGTGGCCCGCCGCGAGCCACCGCCACGCCCGGTCGAGCTTCGGGAGATCCCCGCCGCCGTCCGCGAGCCTGCGGTGCCTCTCGAGCGAGGGCCGCTGGTGGTCCGGGTCGGTCTCGCCACCGATGTCGATCGTTTCGAGATCCCCTGCTGCCATCCGCAGATCCGGGTAAATCTGCCCGACGGCGCCCGGGGACAGAGCCAGGCCCTCGCGGTCGTCCCCGGCGGCGTGCTGGTGGAG
Organism: uncultured Thermoanaerobaculia bacterium; assembly: GCA_964565225.1. Lineage (GTDB taxonomy): Bacteria > Acidobacteriota > Thermoanaerobaculia > Multivoradales > J023 > CAZMEL01. The sequence continues at coordinate 15,331 of CAZMEL010000074.1, forward strand.
AAGGCCGTCTACCGGCTGCAGGTGGCGGCGCTCAAGAACGAGCAGCAGGCTCAGGGCATCGCCTCCTACCTGCAAGACGAAACCGACCAGCCCGCCGACGCCGTGTTCAACGCCGGCACCGATCTCTACCGCGTGCGGGTCGGCCGTTTCCCCGACCGGGACTCGGCCGAGGCCTTCCAGAGCACCCTGGCCGGCCTGGGGCTGGTCCAGAGCTGGGTGGCCTCGGAAGGTGGCAATCTCGAAAATCCCGAGCTGCGGCTGAGCTGGGGCGGGCAAACCGTGACTCTCCCCGGGCGCTGGCTCGACCTCGAGGCTCCCGAGAACGTCGGCATTCCCTTTGCCGGAGTGCGCTACCGCAACAAGATCTCCATCTACCTCAATGATCGCGGCCGCCTGAACGTCATCAACGAGCTTCCTCTCGAGCAATACTTGCGTGGCGTGGTGCCGAAGGAGATGGGGCCCGATCTCTACAACCAGCTCGAGGTGCTCAAGGCCCAGGCCGTGGCCGCCCGCACCTACACCCTGCGCAATCTCGGGGAGTTCGACCAGGAGGGGTACGACATCTGCTCCACGCCTCGCTGCCAGGTCTACGGTGGCATGGCGGTGGAGCATCGCCGCTCGGACGAGGCTGTCGAAGCGACCACCGGGCAGGTGGTGCTGGCCGACGGTGAGCCCGCCGAGACCTTCTACAGCGCCACCTGCGGTGGCCATACCGAAAACGTGGAGGTGGTCTTTCCGCTCAAGAAAGGCGCCTACTTGCGCGGGGTGCCGTGCCTCGAAGCCGGCAGCGCTACCGTTCGCGGCTCCCTGGCCGCCGGCCAGAAGTTCCCCGCAGCCCTGGCCGAACGTCTCCTGCCTCCGGCCACGGGCGACCCCGCCCGGGTGCTCTCGGCCCGGCTCGAGCACCTGGCCTTCCTCGCGGCCGTGCCGATCCCCAGGGCCCGGCTCGAATCCCTGGAGCGCGAGGCCGTGCTCCGCCACGTCGCCTCGGTGTTCGACCTCGCCATCGATCAACGGTTGCTGCTCTCGTCGAAGAACGAGCTGCGCCGTCTGCTGGCGCAGCCTCCCGAAGGCTGGCGCCCCGAAGATCGTCGCCTGGCCCACGCCCTGCTCGACACCGGCCTGCTCGACGGAGCCCCCGACCGCCGCCTGACCGGGGCCGAGATCGAGCCCCTGCTCTTTCAGCTGTCGCTCTACCTCGGCGCCCTGCGCCACGAGGCCTCCAGCTTCCTCTCCGCCTCGAAGGGGCGGGTGCGGGTGCGGTTCGGTGCCGAGCAACAGGAGCACGAGTTGCCCCAGGAGCTCGCCACCTTCCGCCGTCGTGCGGGGGGCGAGCTGGTGAGCGCTCCTCTCGAGCTCATGGCCGGCGACCGTCTTCACCTCTACTGGCTCGGCAAGCGCCTGGTGGCCCTGGTGCAGACCCTCGCCGCCAAGCCGGTCGATCTCCGGCGCCACGCCCGGCGTCTGCGCTGGACGAGCTTCAAGAGCGTCGACGACCTGCGCGCTTCCGTGCAGGGCCGTTACCCCGGCTTTCCCTTTTCCGGTTTCGAGGTGCTCTCGCGCGGCGTCTCCGGCCGGGTGGGTCGCCTGCGTTTGCTCGGCAGCGGCGGCGAAAACCTGGAGGTCGAAGGGCTCGCCGTGCGCTGGACTCTGGATGTCTACGACACCCTCTTCTACGCCGAACGGACGACCCGCGGCGGCCGCTCGGGCTGGACCTTCGACGGCCGCGGCTGGGGCCACGGCGTCGGCATGTGCCAGGCCGGTGCCTACGGCATGGCGGCCCGCGGTCTCGACTATCGCGAGATCCTCGAGCACTACTACACCGGAATCGAGCTCGGCCGACTCCTGCCGGCGCCGGAGCGGCCGCGGCTCGCCTTGGGGGATGGGGGCGGATCCGTCGGCTTCACGGTCGCCGACTGACCCGCACTCTACCTTCGAGTCGAGTCGTCGTTTCCTCGACTCTGCTGCCGGCTTCGAGTCGAGTCGTCGTTCCCTCCACTCATGCTGCCGGCTTCGAGTCGAGTCGTCGTTCCCTTCACCAGGTCTCGAAGGGTCGTGTCCATTCTTGGGGGCTCCGAGATCGATCTTGGCACTGTGCCCTTCGGTGCCTTCGTGCGCCATCCATGCTGACCCGCTCGACCTGGTTCCGGGATCGACGACTCTCTCGCATCGGCCACTCTCCGTTGTGGGTTACCAACTCGGGTTCGTTCGAGTCGACTCTTGCCTCCGGTGGCGTTCAGTCGTGGCTCGCCGGCCGCCACTCCAGGTTCTCCTGGGCATAACGGAACGCCAGCATGCCGATCGGCGTGCCCTCTGATTCGAGCCGAACCCGGTGTCCATCGGCGTCGCGCTCGTATTCGACCTCCGACATCGAGGGCGGCAGCTTTCGGTCTCGGCCGAAGCTCATACGCATGTCGACGTTCGAGATCGAGCGGAAGCCGATCTCCACCTCCTGGTCGGGAAACGAGGGCAGGGTCAACACCAGGTCGAGATCCTTGCCATTGTTGAGCCACGAAAGGCCGCGGATCTTGGCATCTCCTAGATTCTGTGCAAGCTGCTCGACGGTCGACGGGCGGTGCATGCTCTGACCTCCGGTAGTTGGCTTCTTGGAGTGCAAGAGGCAAGATCGAAATGTTTGGCGGCAGGCGCTTTCAGATCGTTTCTCGAGGAAGATCTGGGACCTCTGATGCTCGAAGCTCTTCGGCGAGGGGAGCGTCATTCCACGATCCCGCGAGGCTCGAGACCTTCTCGGGCCACGTTTTGTTCATTTGTTCTTGGAGGAGCTGAGTAACCCAGCGCTCGACCGGCAGACCGGATTCTTCGGCTGCTTCTTCTACGCCTCGGAGGGTTTCTGGGTCGATCTCTAGGGTTAGCTGAGCCATGAGCTTCTCCTTAGCCAGTCACCGTATTTTATCACTCGGAGATTTGGCATCACCCCGACCCGACCCCGATCCGTCGATCCTCATGCAATTCCAGAGGCCACGGATCCCCTGATGTCACCGGGCGATCATCGATCGTCAGCTCCGGCGGTCGCACGGTCCGCGCGATCTCCGCGGCGACGAGCAGCACCACGACCACGGCGAGCACCCGACCCGCGAGGCGGGTCCGTTCCGGGCCGATGAAGGTGCGGTAGCCGAGATCGAGCACGAGGGCGGCGAGCAGGGCGAGGACGGGGAAGGCGGAGGCTCCCTGGCGGGCATAGCCGAAGAAGGCGACGGTGGCGACGATTTTGGTGAGCAGGTAGGCGAGCCAGGGCACGGTGGCGGGGTTGCGGCGGGCGAGCCACAGGCCGCCGCCGAGGGTGGAGAGCCAGAGCAGCTTCCACGGGAGTGAGAGCGGATGGCCCTGGGGAACATTGAGATCGACCCGACGACGCAGGCCCTCGTTTCCGAAGGGCAGGTTCGATCCGCCGAAGCCGAGGGTGGCGCCCGTCCAGAAGAGGCCGAGCTTCTCGAAGGCGAGGGCGGAGGCGTTGGCGGGGTGCTCGAGGATCCAGCGCAGGCCGAGGCCGTAGCCCTCGTTCACGATCTGCAGATGCGGCGGATAGGTGAGGGCGAGGTCGGGCGGGGGGAGGCCGGCGACCAGGGGGGCTGGATAGCGGGACGCGCCACCTTCGAGGGGTGGCGGAAGATCGAGGGGGCCGCGCCCGAAGCCGGGCGGCGCGCCTTCGTGGTTGGCGAGGTAGAAGTTGAGACCGCCGTAGATGGCGATGAAGGGGTGCTCGCCGAGGGGTTGGGGAACGCTGCCGAAGGCTCCTTCGAGGATCTCGCGGAAGTCTTCGGCCGACACGCTCTCGCCACCGCGCACCACCACGGTGGCCGTCACGAAGCTCGCCAGGGTCCGCCGGCTGACAGCGGGCAGGGCGTCGCGGTCCGCGCGGGCCTCGGGGCTCCAGGGGATGTGGGCGAGGGCGGCTTCGAGCTGGTCGAGCATGTGGGTGGTGCCGGGATCGAGAGACGGCTCACCGCGGTTGAACTCGCGTACCGACTGCCAGGCCCCGGCGTGCCAGGGAGTGAGCACGGCGCCGAAGGCGAGGCCCACGATCGCCGCCGCGCCGAGGACTCGCCGAGCGGCCGGAGAGGGTCCGGCGGTGCGCCAGGGAAAGAGAGCCAGGCAGGCGGAGGTGAGGACGAAGAAGAGGGCGTGCTCGACCCGGAAGAGGCAGGCGAGAGCGTTCAGGCCGCCCCAGGCGAGCAGGGACGGCCAGCGGCCGGGCTCGCGGACCCGGGGCCACATCCACAGCAGCAGAGCCACCAGAAAGAGATAGGGCGTCTCGTTGTTGAGCGAGGTGGAGAGCACCATCAGCCCGTGGGAGAAGGCGCCCAGGAGCCCGATCGCGAGCGCCGGGCCGGCGCCGAACGACTCTCGAACGGCGAGGTAGAGCAGCAGCACGGTGGCGGCGCCGAGCAGGCACCAGGCCCATTGCAGCCGGCTCAACGCCGAGGTGCTGTTGCCGGTGGCGAGGTCACCTCCGGCGAGGGCCGCGATCAGGAACCCGTTGCCGGGAGGGCGTAGGGGCAAGCCCTGGTCGAAGGGCTCGCCTCGTTCGATCGCCTCGGCGTAGGCGAGCCAGGTGGGAGCGTCGCCCTTGTAGAGGGCCGAGTGGGGCCAGGAGGAGTCGGGCGTGGCGTAGAGAAAGAGCAGGCGCAGGAGCAGGGCGAGGGAAAAGATCCCGACGGCGGCCCGGCGTTCGGTCGAGGCCTGGGCCTGGGTGTGAGAGGACGAGAATTTCCGCTTCGAAGCGGATGTCTTGCGCTTGCGTGGCATGGATTTCCCTGGGGAGGCAGATCTTACCCGACCTCTCTGCGCCCTCGCTCCCATTGTGGGCCAACTGAGGATACAATCCGAGGCTCATGGCCAACGAACAAGAGATTCGCGGATGGGTGCGCCGCCTGGTGGAAGAGATTCTGGACGAGAAGACCTCGACGGGGGTCGGCCGGATCGCCATCGGGGCGGACCACGGGGGCTGGACGCTCAAACAGAAGCTGGTGGAGCATCTAGAAGCCCAGGGCCACGAGGTCGAAGACTTCGGCACCCACAGCAAGGATTCGGTGGACTATCCGGATTTTGCCCACGCCGTGGCGCGCCAGGTCTCGGAGAGGCGTTGTGCCTGGGGCATCGTGGTCGACGGCGCGGGCATCGGCTCGGCGATGGTGGCCAACAAGGTCCCGGGGGTGCGCGCCGCCCTCTGCTACGATCTCTCCTCGGCCAAGAACAGTCGTGAGCACAACCACGCCAACGTCCTCACGTTGGGGGCGGGGCTGATCGGCGAAGGGTTGGCGTTGCAGATCGTCGATACCTGGCTGGCCACTCCCTGGGGATCCGGGCGCCACGCTCGACGTGCGAGCCTGATCACCGAGGTGGAGCGACGGTACCTCGAGAATTGAGCGGTAGCGAAACAAGATGAACAAAGAGCAGCTCGTCGACCAGATCACACGCCAGGTGTTGCAGACCCTCTCGGGGGCCGGCGGCGATGACCGCTGCGCCGAATGTGTGGGGAATTGTGTGGCTACCTGCGGCGACAAGGTGCGCCATCTGGTGGCGGAAGGTGCCGGCCGGGTGAGCTACGGCGGTGCCGGCTCGGAGGTGCCAGCCGACCTGGCCGGCGCGATCGACCACACCCTGCTGAAACCCGACGCTACCGGCGAGCAGATCGACAAGCTCTGCACCGAAGCGAAGGAATACGCCTTCGCCGCGGTATGTGTGAACCCGGTATGGGTGAAGCGGGCGTCGAGCCTCTTGCGGGGCAGCGGCGTGCGGGTAGCGTCGGTGGTGGGGTTTCCTCTCGGCGCCAGCGCTCCCGAGATCAAGGCCATGGAAACCCGCCGTGCCCTGCGCGACGGGGCTCGCGAGATCGACATGGTGATCAACATCGGCGCCCTCAAGGGGGGCGATCACGCTCTGGTAGAGCGCGATATCGCCGGTGTGTCCGATGCCTGCCGCGAGGTGGGCGCTCTCAACAAGGTGATCATCGAAGCGGCCTTGTTGACCGACGAAGAAAAAGTCATCGCTTGCCAGCTGGCCAGGGCGGCGCGGGCGCACTACGTGAAGACCTCGACCGGGTTCGGTCCCGGCGGCGCCACGGTGTTCGACGTCGCCCTGATGCGGGAGACGGTGGGGCCGAAGATCGGGGTCAAGGCGGCCGGCGGGATCAAGAACGCGGCCGATGCCCAGGCGATGATCGAGGTGGGAGCGACCCGGATCGGGGCTTCCGCCGGTGTACAGATGGTCACAGGAGGAGAGTCGAGTGGATCGTATTGATCTTCGTTCCTACGTGTTTCTGGACAGTCTCCAGCCCCAGTACTCGGCATTCCTGAGCACGGTGGCGCAGGGCTTCCTGCCGCTGGCCCACGACGCCTCGCTCTTCGTGGAGATCTCTCCCGGGATCGAGATCAACCGGCTGACCGACATCGCGCTCAAGAACACGCGGGTGCGGCCGGGGATGCAGATCGTCGAGCGGTATTACGGCCTGCTGGAGGTGCATTCGGAGTCCCAGGCGGAGACCCGAGCGGCGGGGGAGGCGATTCTGAACGAGCTCGGCCTCTCGGAGACCGACCGGCGCAAGCCGAGGATTCTGAGCAGCCAGGTGATTCGGGCGATCGACGGGCACCAGGCGCAGCTGATCAACCGCACCCGCCATGGCCAGATGATCATCCCGGGGCAGACTCTCTACGTGCTGGAGGTGGAGCCGGCGGCCTACGCGGCACTGGCCGCCAACGAGGCGGAGAAGGCAGCGGACATCAACATTCTCGAGGTTCGCGCACACGGCTCGATGGGGCGGATCTACCTCGGCGGCGAGGAGCGCGACATCGATGTCGGCTTTCGCGCGGCGGAGGCCGCCATCGAAGGGCTCGAGGGGCGGTCGGACGACGACTGATCGGCCGTTCGGCAACAAGAATCGAAGAGTTAGAGAATCCAAACGAATCAAGAGCGCTCACCCGCAGAGGGTAAGGAGAAGCGAAGATGGCAGAGGCACTTGGAATGATCGAGACCCGCGGCTTCACCGCCATGGTGGAAGCGGCCGACGCGATGGTGAAGGCCGCGAAGGTGGAGCTGGTGGGATACGAAAAGATCGGCGGCGGCTACGTGACGGCCGTGGTGCGTGGCGACGTGGCGGCGGTGAAGGCCGCAATCGACGCCGGTGTGCGCGGCGCCGAGCGTGTGGGTGAGGTGGTATCGACCCACGTGATCGCCCGGCCCCATGGCAACATCGACGAGGTGCTGCCTCTCGGCCGGCAGTCTATGGAGAACTGATGCTCCTCGGACGGGTCGCCGGCACTCTGGTCGCCAGCCGCAAGGACGAAGGGCTGGAGGGCCAGAAGATACTGCTGGTGAAAAACGTGAGCCTCGACGGCAGCGACCGCGACGGCTACGTGGTGGCGGTCGACAGCGTGGGTGCCGGCGAGGGCGACGTGGTGCTCTACGCCACCGGCAGCTCCGCGCGCCAGACCCTGCTCACCAAGGATCGCCCCTGCGACGCCGTGGTCATGGCCATCGTCGACACCTGGGATGTCGACGGTGAGACCCGCTACCGCAAGACCTCGGCCGATGGTCCCTGGGCGAGCTGAGGATGGCCCACCGTATTCGAAATGAAGAGGTCGCTTCCATCCTCCAGCGGGTGAAGGCGCGGTTTCCGAACGCGGGAGCCGCGCCATCGGCTCCCGTATCGGGTCGCTCGCTGCCGGTGGTCTCCGCGGCTCCGGCGAGCAAGGAAGGGTTGGGAGACGGGATCTTCGCCACGATCGACGAGGCGGTGGAGGCGGCCTGGCAGGCATTCCAGGCGTTTCGCTCCACCGGCCTCGAAGGTCGCCACCAGATCATCGACAATGTGCGTCGGCGGATGCGGGAACGCACCGAGGAGCTGTCGCGGCTGGCCCACCAGGAGACCGGGCTCGGCCGCTATGAAGACAAAGTCCTGAAGAACGGCCTGGTGATCGACCGCACCCCGGGGCCCGAGGATCTGGAGTCCCGGGTCGTGACCGGCGACCGGGGCATGATGCTGCTCGAATACGCCCCCTTCGGCGTGGTGGCGGCGATCACCCCGACCACCAATCCCACGGCGACCATCATCAACAACACCATCGCCGTGGTGTCGGCGGGCAACGCGGTGGCGTTCAATGTGCATCCCAACGCCAAGAAGGTGTCGGTCGAGAACATCCGCTGGCTGAATCAGGCCATCGTCGAGGCTGGCGGGCCGCCCAACCTGGTGACGGGCATCCCCGAGCCCACCCTCGAAACCGCCCGCCAGCTGATGGAGCACCCCAAGGCGCGGATCCTGCTGGTGACCGGCGGGCCGGGCGTGGTGAAAGCGGCCCTGGCCACCCCCAAGCGTGCGATCACCGCCGGCCCCGGCAACCCGCCGGTAGTGGTCGACGAGACCGCCGATCTCGAAGTGGCGGCACGGGAAATCGTGCGCGGCGCCTCGTTCGACAACAACGTCATCTGCACCGACGAAAAAGAGATCTTCGTGGTGGAGAGCGTGGCCGATCGTCTGCTCGCCGGCCTGGCCCGCAGCGGTGCCCACATCCTGACTCCCGAGCAGCTACGCCAGCTCGAAGGCGTGATCTTCAAGGAGATGGGACCACTCAACAAACCGGGCAAGATCAACCCGGCATGGATCGGCAAGAATGCTGGCGAGATCCTCGGGCAGATCGGCGTGCAGGCCGGGCCGGAGCTGCGTCTGCTCATCGCCGAGGTGCCGGCCCAGCACTCCCTGGTGTGGACCGAGCAGATGATGCCGGTACTACCCCTGGTGCGGGTGGGCACGGTGGACCTGGCCATCGACCTGGCGGTGCGGGCGGAGCACGGCTTCGGCCACACCGCGGCGATCTACTCCCAGAACGTCGAAACGATCACCCGCATGGCCCGGGCGATCAACGTGAGCATCTTCACCGCCAACGGGCCGACCCTCTCGGGTCTCGGCTCCGGCGGCGAGGGTTACACCTCCTTCTCGATCGCCAGCCCCACCGGCGAGGGGCTCACGCGCCCGCGCACCTTCTCTCGCGAACGCCGCCTCACCGTGGCCGACGGTCTGAGGATCGTCTGAGCCGATGCTCCCCGCCCTCGCTCTGCTCGAGCTCGACACCATCGCTGCCGGCATCCGCACCGGCGATGCCATGGTCAAACGATCGCCGGTGGAAGTGCTCCATGCCGGCACCGTGCAGCCCGGGCGGTACCTGGTGCTGATCTGCGGCGACGTGGCCACTGTCGAAGAGGCGCTGGCCGCGGGGCTCGAAGAAAGCGGTGGCGACCTGCGCGACCGGATGTATCTGCCCCAGGTGCACCCGGCGATTCCCGCGGCGCTCCGTGGGCATCGCGGCCGCGCGGGCGACGAAGCCCTCGGCGTGGTGGAAACCCGCTCGGCTCCTGCCCTGCTCGGCGCCGCGGATCGAGCCCTGAAGGGAGCGGAGGTGCGGCTGCTGGAGCTGCGCCTGAGCGACGGCCTGGGAGGCAAGGCCTTCTGCCTCTTCAGTGGCGTGTTGACCGATGTGGAAGAAGCCGTGGAGCTGGCCACGGGCGGCCTGGGCTCGCCGAGCGAGCTGGTCTCGCGGGCGGTCATTCCGCGTCTGCACGGCGAGATGCGAGACGCGATGTGGGGCGGCTCCCGTTTTGCCGACCAGCTCGCCGACGAGGCGGACGGAGGCGAAGACTGATGAATCTCGGCCGCGTGCGCGGAACCGTGGTGGCGACCACGATCTACGAGGGTCTCGAGGGCATCAAGCTGCTCATCGTCCAGCCCCTCGATCGTCGGCTCGAGCCCGAGGGCGAGCCGGTGGTGGCGGCCGATGCCGTGTCCATGGCGGGCCCCGGCGAGCTGGTGTATTTCGTTGCCAGCCGCGAAGCCGCGGTGGCCCTGCCCCGGACCTTCGTTCCGGTCGATCATGCGATCGTCGGCATTGTCGACGCGGTGGAGCTGTTGCCGGAGGCCGAGCCGTGAAGCTGGCCCGGGTCGTCGGCACCGTGGTCTCCACCATCCAGGCTCCGGCTCTCGACGGGCGTCGGCTGCTGCTCTGCGACTACCTCGACGAGCACGAGGCGACCACCGGCAAACAGGTGATCGCGGTCGACGCGGTAGGAGCCGGAGCCGGTGAGCGGGTGTTGATCCTCGACGAAGGAAACTCCGCCCGCCAGGTGCTGGCCGATCCCGAGGCACCGATCCGTGCCGTGGTGGCGGGCATCGTCGACAGCACGACGTTCGACGGTCGCCTGGCTCGGGACTGAGCATGCCGGAGCTCTCGCGTCCCGACCCGTCCCTGATCAACGAAGACATCGCACCCACCCCCGAGAGCGGCCGGAGCTGGTCGGTCTGGAACATGGCGACCCTGTGGATCGGCATGGTGGTCTGTGTGCCGACCTACATGCTCGCCGGAGGCCTGGTCGACCTGGGCATGAGCTGGTGGCAGGCGGTGCTCACCGTGGGGCTGGGCAACGTGGTGGTGCTGGTACCGATGATCCTCAACGGGCACCCCGGCACCCGATACGGCATTCCCTTTCCCGTGCTCGCCCGTGCCAGCTTCGGGGTGTTGGGTGCCAACATCCCGGCGTTGCTGCGAGGCCTGGTGGCCTGCGGCTGGTTCGGCATCCAGACCTGGATCGGCGGCTCCGCCATCTACCAGTTGCTCTCCGCGCTCACGGGTCACTCGCTCGGTGGCGAGGGCTTGCCCCTGTTGGGTATCAACGCCGTCGAGCTCCTGTGTTTCCTCGCCTTCTGGGCCATTCAGGTCGGGATCCTGTGGCGAGGGATCGACTCCATCAAGGTGCTCGAGCTGTGGGCGGCGCCCTTCCTCGTCGCCATGGGGCTGGCGCTGCTGCTCTGGGCCTGGCTCAAGGCCGACGGCTGGGGCCCCATGCTCGCCGCACCGTCGCAGTTCACGGCCGGGGGCGCCAAAGAGGGGCAGTTCTGGTCGGCCTTCTTTCCCGCCCTCACCGGCATGGTGGGTTTCTGGGCCACCCTCTCCCTCAACATTCCCGACTTCACCCGTTACGCCCGCAGCCAGCGCGACCAGATCCTCGGCCAGGCCATCGGCCTGCCCACCTTCATGACCCTCTTCGCCTTCATCAGCGTGGCGGTGACCTCGGCCACGATCACCATCTTCGGCGAGGCGGTGGCCGATCCGGTGGTGCTCCTGGGGAAGATGGGGGGCGGATTCGCGGTAGTGCTCTCGCTGCTGGCGTTGACCGTCGCCACCCTCTCGACCAACCTCGCCGCCAACGTGGTGTCTCCGGCCAACGCCATGATCAACCTCGCGCCGCGCCGCATCAGCTTCCGGCAGGGAGCGTTGATCACCGCCGGTCTCGGCGTCGCCATGTTCCCTTGGAAGTTGATCGAGTCCACCTCGGGCTACATCTTCACCTGGCTGATCGGGTACTCGGCCCTGCTCGGCCCCATCGGCGGCATCCTGATCGCCGACTACTACCTCTTGCGACGCACCCGTCTCGAGCTCGAAGCCCTCTACCAGCGGTCGGGGCGCTACTGGTATCGCGGCGGCTACAATCCGGTCGCGATCCTGGCCCTGGTGCTGGGAGTGCTCCCGAACGTGCCCGGTTTCCTGCAGGCCGCGGGATTCGTGGAGTCGGTGCCGGTGGCCTTCGCCACGATCTACACCTACGCGTGGTTCGTGGGATTCGTGGTGGCGGGCGGCATCTACTGGCTGCTGGCACCCAAGGACACGGCGCGCCCGTGACAGCGCTGCGCCTGCGCCCTGCCGAGCCCGCCGACCTCGCCTGGCTGGTCGATCTTCGCAACGAGGAACGCACCGCGAAGTACTCGAAACGTGGGATCCGCACGCGCGAGGACATCGAGCAGGACTACTTCCACAACCCGGCGAAGACCGTCTATGTCGTCGTCGATCCCGCCGGGCGCGGCGATATCGGCTACGGCCTGCTCGACGACCTGGGAGACGGCAGCTACGAGATCGGAATCGCGATCCACCCCGACCACCGGGGCCGCAGGCTCGCGCCGGATCTGATCCAGGCTCTCTGCGCGCACGCTGTAAGAGCATTCGCCGCGCACGAGCTGATCGCGAAGATCTTCCCCGGGAACGAAGCCTCGATCCGTTCGTTTGCCCGTGCGGGCTTCACCGAGGATCCGGCCCGGCACACCGAAGCTCTGATCACGCTGACCTGGTCGCCCTGATCCGTCGGCGTACAGCCGGTGCTCGCCGCCGCGCCAGGATCCAGCCTCTCCGGAGCAGAAAAGGAAAAGCTCCGAGGCGACGGGGTGGAGTGAGGCTCGTGGTGTATGACGATCGCGGCCGGCGGCTGGTTGAAGATTCGTGGTGAGTGCCGGCCGCGAATGGCTGAGTGCCTCGCGAACCCCGTCGCTGTCGGAGCCCGCTCTCGGGTTCTAAGTAAAGCAAGGGGTGTGCCAGGCTTCCGGCTTTTGGGAGAATTTTCTTTAGATCTTCTGCAAGTCTCATGA
>CAZMEL010000075.1:0-27411 GCA_964565225.1 uncultured Thermoanaerobaculia bacterium
GGGTGCGCCCGAGATCGATGCGGGAATCGAACGGCGGCCCATTCTCCGTCGCCCCCTCGCGGTCGTCGAGCAGGTAGACCACACGAGCCACCGCCGGGTCGAAGGTCCGGACCTCGAATTTCACCCGGCCGCGCAGCAGCTCTTCGTCGGGCCGGAGGATCTCGATCACGTCGGGAGGCGGTAGCAGCTCTTCGGCGATCCGATCTCCCTCGGCCTCCACCATGGTGGCCCGGAGCCCACCCCACAACCCTCTCCCGAGCTCTTCCACCAGCACCGCCACCTCGGTGGTCTCGGGTGCCAGGTCGAGCTCGGTGCGGTAGAGCCATTCCAGTCGACCCTCCAGGTCCGGCCCCTCGAAGATCTCCTGGTGGACTTCCAGCTCTCCGGTGGGGGAAGGAGAAGCCACCGACACTCGCAACACAGCGTCTCCGGCCGCCGTCCAGCTCTCCGCCGGATCGGCCGCTTCGAGGTCCCGCAGGTCGAGGCGGGCTTCGAGGTTTCCCTTGGCGGTCCCGGTTGCCGGATCTCCGGCTCGTAGCTGCACCACCGCGGCGACGTCGAATCCGCCATCGCTCGGAGCACCGGAGAGCAGGCTCGCGAGGCGTAGCCGCGCTACCTCCGAGGGCAGGCCACGGCTCGCCCAGCGCACGCCCCGGGCCCGGTAACGGTCGCCGGCCCCGCGAATCGCCAGCGTCCGGAGCTCGCCCAGAGCCGCTTCACGTGGCCGGAAGACCAGCTCGAAACGTTCGCCGAACCGCCGCAGCGCATCTCCGAGAGCCGCCACCGAAACCACGATCTCACCGCCGGAAGCCTCCGCCAGCGTCGCCAGCGGCTCCAGCGGGTCGACCAGCTCGACCTCGGGCTCTTTCGGTGTTTCGTCCTCCGCCCGGTCGCGGCGCCGGAAGAGTGAGCCCGGCCGAACGGAAATACCCGGAGCTGCGGTAATGGAGCCATCGGGGCCCCGGCTCTCGATCGCGGTGTAGCTGGAGCCGCTGTCTTCCTTCGCTTCGTCGACGAAGGCCACGGGCATCACCGTCCAGCCCATGCCGGCCAGGGCCCGAGAAGTTCGGGTGAGCACCGGCTCGAGCGGATCGAGCAGGAGGGAAGCCTGGAGCACCGCTCGCAGAGGCTCGGGCTCCAGATGCTGTGCGAAAAAACTGACGGGATCGAGGTCGAAACCGTCGGTGATCCAGAACAGGAGCCGTGGCCCCGGCTCGCTCATCTCCCCGGCCGGCGGAGTGGCCAGCCACGACAACAGCTGCTCCTGGCGACGGCGCCCCAGCTCGAGCTCTTCGCTCACCGCCACGGTGGCGATCTCCCGCATCGCGTCGGCCCCGAGCGCCGGTAGAGCCGTCGCGGGTCGAAGATCGCGGAGCGCGCGTTTGCGGATCGCCAGGACTTTTTCCTCGGCAGTGCCGGTCAGAGCCAGGCGGGACAGGTGCTCCCCGAGCACCAGGGCGTCGCGGGAGCGCAGCTCGAGGTTCGGCTCTTCGGCCGCCATCACCACTTCGACCTCTCCCAGGGCGACGAGCTCTTCGGCGAGACTCGCCAGGGCCGAAGCCGCCCGCTTGAGGTGGCCCGTGGAGGTGGATTCGCGATCGAAGTACAGGACGATCCGGACCGGTTGGCGGGAGGCGCTCGCCGGAGCCAGGCTCTCGACGGTGACCGGCACTCCACTGCTGAGCACCTCGACGTCTCCCGGCTGCAGGGCTTCGGGCAGCCGGCCGCGATCGTCTCGAACGTCGATCCAGAGCCGAACGGGCTCCTCCTCCGCTGTCGCCAGCGGTGCCAGCCATCCGAGAACCAGCGCCAAAAAGGCCGCGCGGGCACACCGCCAGTGCCAACTCCGTACCGTGGTTTGGGACTCCATCTATTCTCTACCCCCGGAATCGCGTTCTTGCGCCTCGGGCTTCACGCTCCCCTGGCGCGATCCCCGCAGAGCTCTTCGATGGAAGCAAACACCCTGCCAACACTCGCCCTTCCGGCGAACGAGCCGGGCGCGAGCACCCGCGGCGTGCGACTATTCGGACGGCGTGAGCTGCAGGCGGGAGGAGTCGAGATCACGGGATTCGTTCTGCCGCTCCAACCACTCTTCCAGGGCCTCGATGGTGATCTCACGCAACGACTGACCGGAGCGTCGTCGCAACACCGTCCGTAGCCTGTCTCCGAGATCTTCCGGCAGGTCGATGGTCAACACGGTCGTCGTCTTGGGCACAGCACACTCCCCTGGAAATCTTCCTCACGGATGCCCCGGTCGCAACCATCTCTACTCGATCGGATTCTTCGACCCGAGCATTCTCCAGCACCGCGAAAACATTATATCGTCGAAAAAGAATACGCCATCTCACCCCTCTCCGTGCGTCTGGGCGAGGTCGAGCCGACGGGCCAGGGCGAAAAGGGTCACGGTCAGGGGCACGGCCATCAACCAGGAGCCTTCGGGGCCATAACTGCCGCCCGTAAAGGAAGTCGGCCCCTCGATCTCCAGGTCCCGGAGTCCCGGCAGATCCTGTCCGCTGACCGGCAATCCCAATGCGAGCCCCAAGGTGACATTCCAGGTCGCGTGAAAGACGACACTCGGCCAGATGCTGCCGGTAATTTCTCGCAAGGCTCCGAAGATGAAGGCCAGGAGAAAGAAGTTCAGCAGGCTGCTGGCCCGGATTTCCGGATCACCGGTGCGAAGTACGACGAAGAGGAGAGCCGTGACACCCGAGGCGTGGATCCAGGAAAGTCGCTCTCGAAGGGTCGAGAACAGGTACCCACGAAAGATCAGCTCTTCCTGGGCGGCGACGATCAACAGTGCCACAGAGAAGAGGAGGAACGTGCTACCGCCTCCACCGCCGATCGGCACGTCGGTAGCCGCCTCCAGCT
This sequence comes from uncultured Thermoanaerobaculia bacterium, assembly GCA_964565225.1. GTDB lineage: Bacteria > Acidobacteriota > Thermoanaerobaculia > Multivoradales > J023 > CAZMEL01. The sequence goes on from CAZMEL010000075.1 coordinate 2,869, forward strand.
CCCGGGAGCCGAGGCGGACGCTATCGAGCGGCAGAATCAAGAGCAGCCAGCTGCTGAGAATGCCGGCCGCACAGAACGACGCGGCAAGGGCCGACCGTAGATCCGAGGGACCACGGCCCGGCCACCAGGCTCCGATCGCTTCCATCGAGCTTCGGTCTACTCTCGCCAGGAAGGCCCGGGTCACCCCGAAGACCAGGGGAGCCAACAAGACCTGGATCAGCAGCAGGATCTCGAAGTCGATTTCCTGCCCGGCGGCGAGCGACTCGGTCGGAACGCTGACGAGGAGAAGCGTCGCGAAACCGAGGTAGAGGAGGGTCATGACCAGGAGGTAGTACAGAGCCATCCGCAGGCCGATCGATAGCCGCGGCGGCTCGGACTCCGGTTCTCGTTCCGGGTCGGGACCGCTCATCAACTCCCCATTCCTAGCTGGGATGCCGGAGGTTTGCAGAAACCAAGGCTCGGGGCTCGAAGCTCCGAGCCGGTGCCCAGGAGGCTCAGTCTTCGAACCGCTGCATCACCAGAGCTCCGTTGGTGCCGCCAAAGCCAAAAGAGTTGGTCAGCGCCACCTCGAAGTCCGCGGAACGAGGTCGGTGGGGCACGAAATCCAGATCGGCCTCCGGATCGGGCTCGTCCAGATTCAGAGTCGCCGGCATGATCTGGTGCTTCAGGGCCAGGGCCAGGATTCCGGACTCCAGCCCCCCCGCGGCACCCAGCAGGTGGCCGGTCGAGGACTTGGTGGAAGATACCGCCAGGCGATAGGCATGATCCCCGAATACCCTCTTCACCGCCCGTACCTCCGCGATATCCCCGAGGGGAGTGGAGGTGCCGTGTGCGTTGATGTAGCCGACCCGCTCGGGAGCCAGCTCGGAATCGGCCAGGGCCGCGACGATCACCCGTGCCGCCCCGTCTCCTTCCGGATCGGGAGCCGAGATGTGATGAGCGTCGGCGCTCATGCCGTAGCCGACGATCTCGGCGTAGATCGGAGCTCCGCGATCACGCGCCGCCTCGAGCTCTTCGAGAACCAGAATCCCCGCGCCCTCCGCGAACACGAAACCGTCGCGGTCCTTGTCCCAGGGGCGGGAGGCTTTCTCCGGCTCGTCGTTGCGGGTCGAGAGGGCTCGCATGGAGCTGAAGCCGGCAAACGCCAACGGTGTCAGGACCGACTCGGTGCCTCCCGCGATCATGGCATCGGCATAACCGAGCTGGATCTGCCGGAACGCGTCACCCACGGCATGCAGCCCGGTCGTGCAGGCCGTGGCGGGGGCGGAGTTCGGCCCCCGGGCTCCATACCGAATCGAGACCTGGCCGGCGGCCAGATTGACGATCTGGGCCGGGATGAAGAAAGGAGTGACTCGACCCGGCCCCCGATCCAACAGGATCTTGTGGGTGGATTCGATCACCGGCAGACCGCCGATCCCCGAACCGATGATCACCCCGACTCGATCCCCGTTGGACTCGTCGATGACGAGCCCGGAATCTTCCATGGCGAACTGGGTCGCCGCCAGGCAGTAGTGGATGAAGGTATCGCTCTTCTTGAGCTCTTTCTTGGGAACGTAGAGGAGCGGGTCGAAGCCTTCGACCTCACCCGCGATCTTGCTCTGGAACTCGGAGGCGTCGAAACGAGTCAGAGGTCCGACTCCGCTTTCTCCGTTCATCAGGCCTTGCCAGGTGGCTTCGGTACCGATGCCCAGTGGGGATACGAGACCCACACCGGTCACCACGACGCGGCGTCGAATCCAAGTCCTCAAGATAACTTCTCCCGGGATTCCAGAGGATGAGCTCGAGTGCGCTCAGCCTTCGGCGTTCTCGGCGTTCTCGCCGATGTACTTGACGGCGTCGGAGACCTGGACGATTTTCTCCGCATCTTCGTCGGGGATCTCGATGCCGAACTCTTCTTCGAACGCCATGACGAGCTCCACGATGTCCAGAGAATCCGCACCGAGATCGTCGGTGAAGCTAGCGCCGGGGACGACTTCGGTGTTCTCGACACCCAGCTGATCGGTGATGATTTTCTTGACCTTTTCTTCGACGGACATGTTCTGAATTTCCTCCAGATTGGGTCGGGTGGAACGAACGGACGGTTTCTAGCACAAAGGCTTCGGGGAGTCTATTCGCGCTCGGAAGAGCGCCAAATCGACGGATGGTTCGGGCTTTTCGCGACCGCGAGAGGCCGCGAATCGGCGCTCACATGTAGAGGCCGCCGGAAACGTTGATCACTTCTCCGGTCACGTACCCCGCCTCCTGTGAGGCGAGATAGACCGTAGCGGCGGCGATGTCCTCGGGATTCCCGAGGCGCCGCAGGACGATGGAGTCCGACATCTGCTGGCGGACCTTTTCTCCGAGCTCGGCGGTCATCGCGGTCTCGATGAAACCGGGGGCCACCACGTTGGCGGTGATGTTCCGACCGCCCAGCTCGCGAGCCAACGACTTCGCGAAACCGATCATGCCGGCCTTCGATGCCGCATAGTTCACCTGGCCCGGGTTACCCATGAGGCCGACGACCGAGGAGATGAAAATGACCCTGCCCCAGCGGCGGCGCATCATGCCGCGCACGAACTCTCGGGTCAGGGCAAAGCCGCTGGTGAGATTGGTCCGCAGAACCTCGTCCCACTGTTCGAGGCTCATCCGGGCGAACAGGCCGTCTCGGGTGATCCCAGCATTATTCACCAGGATCTCCACGTCGGCAAAGTCTTCGGGCAGAAGCGTCAGTTGCTCGGGCACTGTGTCGGGCCGGGAGAGATCGAGAGAAAGGGCCATCGCCTCGCCACCGGCGGCGCGAATCTCGCCGGCCAGTGCTTCCAGCTTCTCGAGACTGCGAGCGGCCAGAACGACTTTGGCTCCTTGTCCCGCGAGGCGCAGGGCGATGACACGGCCGATGCCCTGAGAGGCTCCGGTGACGAAGGCGACCTTTCCATCGAGTCTGAACATTCCGAAGCCCTCTCTCAGCGGCCTTCTACAACCCGGCCGAGCTCGCTACCATCGATGCGCCCGTTCCGAGGAGGCGCTCTTCCTCGGCGTGCAATTCGGCCACCTTATCGCGAATCTTGTTGTGGAGGTCCGCCTCGCAGAACTCTACCGCCCTCTGGATGGCATTGCGGATCGCCCGGGCTCCGGACCGTCCGTGGCCGATGAAGAACCCGCCCCGAACGCCCAGCAGCGGAACCGCTCCGTACTCGCTCCAGTCGGTGCGGCTACGAAACGCGCCGAACGCGCCCCGGGCCAACCAGTACCCGATCTTGCGCCCCCAGGTGCGGCCGAGCTCCTCTTGCATCATCGAACCGAGGAAACCTGCCAGGGACTCGGAGCTCTTCAGCATCACGTTGCCAACGAAGCCATCACAGACGATCACGTCGGCCGCCCCGCTGAAGACGTCGCCCCCTTCCACGTTGCCGATGAAGTTGAGGCCCGTGCCCTGCAAGACCTTGAACGCCTCGCGAGTGAAGTCGGTCCCCTTGCCCTCTTCCTCACCCACGGACATCAGGCCGACCTTCGGGGACTTCGTGCCGACGATCTTCTGGGCGTAGAAGTGACCCATGACCGCGAACTGCCGCAGGTGTGCTGCCTTCGAGCTGACATTTGCGCCGACGTCGAGCACCACGGTTCGACCGGAGCGGCTGGGAAAAACCGCCGCGAGGGCGGGGCGATCGACCCCGGGAATCGAGCCCAGCACGGTTTTTGCCGTCACCATCGCAGCGCCGGTGTTGCCGGCGGTCACCACGGCATTCGCTCGCCCTTCCTTGACCAGCCGAGCGCAGACCCGGATGGAGGCATCGCGCTTCTGGCGCACCGCCAGCGCTCGATCCTGCATGGTCACGACCTGGGAGGCATGCTCGACGGAGATTCCCCGAGATGGAGCTCCCATCGCCTCGAGCTCTCCTTCGATCCGAGCTCGATCTCCGACCAGCACGACCTCCGCCCCCTGGGACGCCGCCTGTACGGCCCCCTCGACCGGAGATCGCGGCGCCGAGTCGCCACCCATGGCATCGACCGCGATCAGCATGATTCGAAGCTCCGGAGCCGAAGAAAACCAGGCCGAACGGCAAGGCGTCGGGCGACCGGCCTCACGCTCAGAACTTCTCTTTGACCTCTATGAACTCGCGGTCACGGTAGTAGCCACAGGCGCCACAGACCCGATGGGGAAGCTTGACTTCACCACAATTGCTACAGAGAGAGGTTCCGACGCGGCGCAGCGCGTCGTGCGTGCGGCGCTTGTCGCGACGGGCCTTGGAATGACGTCGTTTCGGATTCGCCATGATTACGAGCCTTTCGTTGCGAGGCCTGTCCGTTCTGGGAAGAGAGGCCTCTCCAAATTGTCCGCCCGTAGGCGAACGGATCAGCGATCAGTATTCGAACGATCAGCGTTCATTCGCGGAGCCCGGGGTATTTCGCAGTCCCGCGAGAGCCGCCCACCTGGGGTCTGTCGCCGGGCCGCAGGCACACGGCTCGGTGTTGAGGTCGACCCCGCACTGGTTGCACAAACCAGCACAATCTTCCCGGCACAGGGGTTTCATCGGCACCCCCAGCTGTAGCTGCTCCAGCCACAGCGGCCGGGTTTCCAGCTCCGGCTCCTGCAGGCGCAGGAGCCCGAGCTCTTCCTCGTCGAGCTCCCGCTCTCCGTCTTCGGCCTCGGGGGATCCGCCGACCTGGACGACGTAGCCGATCTCCGCCGAGGCTTCGGACTCGAAGGGCTCCAGGCAGCGGGTACAGCGCAGGATCTGTTGATACACCATCTCACCTTGCAACAGGTGATCGGCGCCCAACGGCGCCAGGCGACCGCGGCAGGAGAGCTCGCCGAGCTCCAGGATATCCGGATGATCGATCTCGCCGGTCGAGAGTGTGACCTGCTCCCTCCAGTCGAAGGGTTGATCGACGATCTGGTCGAGCCGAATCTTCATACGCACACCTCCCCCGGCGGGGCCGCACAGCCTAAGCCATCTACTTCCCAGGTGTCAATGTTGGAGAGACTTCCCGGTGGCCGAAGCGGGATCTCCTCAGCGGGATCCGACCCTCTCTTCGAGCATGCGATACACCGCGTCTCGGCCGATCTCGGGGCCGAGAACGACATGGCTCACCTCACCCCAGCCCAGGTCCAGGCTTTCCCGGAAGAATACGGCACCGTCGCGCTCCCAGGAAATCAGGGCGTGCTGGCCGGATTCGGCGAGGAAGAGACCAAGGCGGCCCGAGAGCTCCTCGGAACCGATCTCGGGAAGCGGCCGGCTGGAGATCGGGGTGACCCGCAGCACATGGACGAACTGGCCATCGCTCGCTCCCAACGGAAAGAGCTGGCCGATGTCGAGACTGGCGAGGCCGCTGGCGTCGATGGACGAGCCGATCTCCAGGATCTCCTGGCGAATCCTCTCACCGAGAAGCGCGAGCATCTCCTCGCTCAGCCCCTGTTCCGGCGACTCCTGGATCAGGTTTCTGACCCGCTGGGCGATGTAGCTTCGGCTGGACTCGTGGAAGGCCACACCGAGCTCGTAGACCCGGGCGCTCACCTGGTCCGCGAGGTCCGGTCGCGAGGTCAGGTAGCGGCCGATGATCACGATCTCCGCCGGAATCTTGTCGCCGAGCGCGGTCAGAGGGAGCGGCAGGGCATCGATCCGGAGGGTCACCAGGCGATGCTGGTCGGGGTCGACGAATCCGGCGATCATCGAGCGATGGTCGGCTCCGAGCGTGAGCCCCAAGAGATTCTCGTAAGCCGGATCGATGAAAGGTAGCTCGAGATCTTCCGGGGGGTCGAGAAAGGAAGAAAGATCGAAGATCGTCGGCGGTACGAACGAGTCGCCGCTGATCACAACAGGCGCATAGAGCTTACGACTGGTACCAGGCCCCGCCTGCCACCAGACCACATGCACCACCGTACGAAGCGGAAACGCTTCGTCGGCCTCGGCAGCGATCGGTGCCGACTCCCGGGTGATCAGCAGCTGCGGGTCTCCCTTCGCCGCGAAGGGGCCACTGGTGATGTCGAGAACCTCGGAGAACACACCGTCGGCGAAGCGGGTCACTCGGAGCAGGGGATGCAGGCCGTTGAAGTGGGATTGCCAGAGCAGGTAGACGGCGCCGCTGGGGTCGTCGAACACCAGCACGGCGGAATCTTCTTCGTCTCCCGACTCCGTTCCCGGTACGACGAAACGCTCGGTGCGGCCGCCGGGATACTGGATCTCGAGAGCCAGTACCGGATGCTCCGCACGGGTGGCCGCGCCATCGGGAAAGAGGTCACCATAAATGCCGTCCTGCAGACGCAGGAGGGTTCCATCGGCCGCCAGGGCGACCGGGGATTCGTGCCCCCGGAAGGCACTGCCGGGAGCGGCCAGCAACAAGAGCAGGCCGACCATCCAGATCGTTCTCGTGATTTTCTTCATTTTCGAAACCTTCGTCATCATGCCGTCAGGTTGACCATCTGCCGCATGTCGACAGCGACCATGAAGCCCAGTACCTCGGGCGAGCCGGGATAGAAACGGGCCTGGATCGTGGAGTAGTAGTCGTAGGCCGTGTTGGTGTCGCCGGCCAGCTTCTCGGTCTCACCGAGCATGTAGAGGCTGTTCTTGGTCAGCTCCGGGTCCCCCGCTCGCTCGGCGAAGCGGAGGGCCTTGCGACCATGGCTACGGGCCTTGAGCAGCTGTCCGATCTCCTGGTACCCGTAGCACAGGAAGAGGTGCGGCCAGGCTTCGTAGAGTGTGGCACCACGCTCCCGAACCCGCTGCAGCGAGTCGAGCACGAGCTCGATTCCCTCTTCGCAACGCTCCAGGATCATCAGGCAGTACCCGAGATTGGCGAGCAGCATGGTGCTGGCCACCGAGTCGGCGTCGATCCCCAGGGAGAGGGCTCGCCGGTACTCGGTCTCGGCCTCCTCGAAGTAGCTCTCGTTCAGCAGGCAGTTGCCGATCTGATTCGAGCTTCCCGCCAGCCAGTCTTCCCGGTCGAGTGCCTGGGCCCGATCCTGCGAGATCCGGGCGTAGAAGAGGCCTTTCTTGAACTCCTTGCCGCGGTTGTAGGCCCGCGAAAGGTTGTAGGCGGCGAGAAAACAATTCTCGGAGCTGGCATTTCGAACCAGGATCTCCCGCAATCCGGGAATCACCTCCTGGTGTCGCCCCAGATTGATCAGAATCGCACTACGGTTCCCGTAGGCGAGGTCGACCAGATTGGGGTCCCCCTCGCGTTCGGCGGCTCCCATGGCCTCGTCGAACAGACAAAGGGCGTGTTCGAGGTGCCCCGCCTCCGCGGCGGCGCGCCCCTGATCTCGAAGCTCGACGAACGACGAGCTGGTTCGTACGGCGGGTTCAATCAAAGTCATCATTCCTGGGCTCTCTATTTCGAGAACCGCCATTGTATGGGACACGGGCCCTCAGCGCTAGCCTGAAAAACGAGAAATATGAGATGTCAGCATGAAGCACCCGCGATCAGGGCCCGGGTAGCGGCGGAGCGTCGGGCTCGAGCCGGAGTCGAAACGATCGCGCGGCATCGGCGGCTCCCGACTCGGTGACCTCTGCCTGCAGGCGGAAGAGGCGGCGGGTCATCGGTCGCAGCACCCGCTCGATATCGCGCCACTGGTCGAGCCGGCGGCGCGGCACGATCGGTACCTGCCCGAGCATGTAGGCGATTCGCGAGACCTCGTTCAAGCCGGCGTCCAGGTCGAGCCACAAACCCCACAGGAGCCGTCCTTCGTCGCGGGGAGCGAAGAGGCGATCGAGCCCCGGCGCCAGCTCTCGCCCCACCCCGAGGCTCACCGAATCGAAAGCGGACACCTGCCAGCCCGACGACGGCTCGGCGTCGGGGACGCGACCCGAGAGCTCGAGGATGCTCTCTCCCGGCAGTGACCAGCGCTCGCCGCCGTTTTCGTAGATCGAGGCGACCCGCGGCAGCTCGAGAGCTCCTCCGGCGTCCTGGGAGAGGAAGACCAACGCCTGGGCCGCCTCCCCGAGCGGCTCGATCCGGCCGGATGCGACAAAGAGAAAGGCATCCTGCCTCGCCAGGTCCTTCGCCACTTCGGAGCCGGCCCAGGGAGCCCGCGGATCGACCCCCTCGGAGGCCAGCTCCCATCCCCCGCCGGAACGCCGCAACAGGAATCTTCCGGCGGGCAGGGGGTGGACCCCGTAGCGCAGCTGGAGAATCGCCAGGGAAGGAACGACCGGTGGCGGATCGGCCATCAGCTCCCGCTCGGGGAAGCCAGGAGAGGCCACCTCCCAGCGGTTGTCCTGCCAGCGCACCTCGATCCGCCGGCCCTCGACCTCGATCACCCCACCCTTCAGCCAGGGATTGTCGGCCAGATGCCCCGAGAGACGTGCGAAAGCCGCGAACAGTGGATAGACCTGCGCGCTGATGAGCCAGCTCTGCCCGGCCTCGTCCGAGGCGATGGCCAGCTCCGACGACGGTGGAAACGGCAGGCTACCGAAGCTCGGGATGGCGGGAGCCGGAAGGCCGGAGAGGCGAGCCAGGGGCTCGAGGCTCTCTCGCTCCAGGCCGGCGGCCCGCGCCAGGTGCGCCAGGTTCTGGTGCGGGTAGGGCATCCACAGCGCAACCGGGAAACGCTCCAGCCGCAGGGTCTCCGCAACCCCGCTCCCCGGCTCGGGGCTCGCGGCCCGGGACCGCGGCCAGTACCAGTAGTAGATGTGCCCGACCACCAGGAGCACGAAGAGCCCCACGGCACCCGGAAGTACGAGTCGTTTCGGAACCAGATCTCTCATGCGGCCTCCGACTCCAACAGGTCTCGAGCCTCCCGCCAGACTCTCGCGGTCTGCTCGGCCGTCTGCTCCCACGAGAAGCGCGCCGACCGCTCCTCGCCCAGGGCCCCGAGCCGGCGGGCGAGCTCGGGATCTTCGAAGAGCCGCGACAGCTGATCGGCCCAGGCCCGGGGCCGAGCCTCGGCGTAGAGGGCCGCCGGGCCCGCCACCTCTCGCAGCACCGGGAGATCGGCACAGATCAGGGGCGCGCCGAACGACATGGCCTCCACTGCGGGCAGCCCGAACCCTTCGTACAGCGAAGGCAGGGCCACCACCGCGGCCCCGGCGTAGAGGGCCGCCACCTCGTGGTCTTCCAGGTACCCGAAGCGCAGCAACCAGCCCTCGGTACATCCCCGCTCGATTCGTTCTTGAAGCTCTTCGAATTTCCAGCCGAACCCGCCGCAGAGGGCCAGGACCGGTGGGTCGGCCCCGCGGCGACGCAGCTCCTGCCAGGCATCGAGCAGCAGTGGCAGATTCTTGCGGGGCTCGAGAGTCCCGACGAACAGGGCGTACCGCTCGGGCAGACCCTCGGGACGCCGACGATCGCCCGGGGCCACCGAAGCCACCGAGCCCGGCGCCAGGTGTACCGCGGTGATCCGATCTCCCGTCGCCAGGCCCGAGGCGATCAGCTCCTCGCGAACCGTTTCGCTGTCGGTAATGATCCGCACCGCCCGGCGGGCGGTTTCCTCGAGTCGGCGCTCGAGGTCGCGGCGGGTCGAGTCGCGCATGGTCTCGGGCACCCGTCGCACGCTGAGGTCGTGGATCGTCGCCACCAGCCGCCCTTCACAGCGGTCGAACCAGGGAGGCAGAAAGTAGTTGGGGGCGAAGAGCACCCGGTTGCCATCGGCGGCGATCAACCGCTCCTGCCGCGCCCGCAACCGGTCCGCGACATAGTAGTGCACGAACGAAAGGTCTTCCGGCACCCGGTAGCTCACCAGCTCGATCGCCCGGCCGGTGGGCAGCTCGACGACCGGGCGCGGCACGTCTCCCTTGTCGATGAAGGTGGGCCCATAGAGCCGCAAACGGAGATCGTCTCGTTCCGCCAGGCTCTGCAGCAGCCGGTAGAGATACCACCCGATACCGGTAAGGGGCTCCCAGAACGGGCTGATGTCGACCGCCACGGTGAGCCGAGGCTCTCGCCGCCGCGCCGCTACGGTGCTTCGCAGGTTCCAGGCAAACCGCGCGGTATTGCGGATCCGGCGCGGATCGAAGGCCAACACGTAGAGCCGTAGACGAAAATACCCGAGCCGATGGGCGATGTGCCGGAGCTTGTGCCAGACCTTTCGCGGATGCAACCGCGACAGTCGGGCGCGCAGAGCCTTGGACGACGAGGAGCTCATGGAGCGCTGTGTCCCGGGGCGCGGCGAGAGCTGGTCAGATACCAGAGGTTCAAGTGCTACAGTCCATTAGGTTATATTCATCGGGCGGTCGGCAGGTCGACGCACCGCAAAGGTCCGAGCCGAGGCGCCCAGCCCCTCGGGCCAGGATCGGCCTCCATCTATAGCGGAACGCCGGCCCGACGTCTAGAGACAGAGCCCCAACGCCGTCAGGAGCCGAGCTTGTCCCACACCATCGCCATCGATGCTCGAAAAGTCCGCGACTTCGGGATCGGAACCTACATCCGTAATCTGGTCCGAGAGCTGGCGGAAATCGATCGAGAGAATACCTATCTTCTCCTGACCGGCCCACCCGGCAAGGAGGTATTCACCGATCTGCCCGAGAATTTCCAGGTCGTCCTGCAGCGCTCTCCGGTGTACTCGATCCGCGAGCTCTTTTCGCTCTCCTGGTATCTCTTCCGCCTGCGGGTCGATCTCTACCACGCCACCCACTATGTGTTGCCGGCGGTGGTTCCGTGCCGTTCGGTGGTCACCATCCACGACATCATTCATCTGCTCTATCCGGAGTTCCTGCCCAATCGCCTCGCCTTCATCTATGCCTTCCGCATGATTCGCCGCGGTCTGCAGCGAGGCGACCGGGTTCTCTCGGTGTCGCAGAACACCAAGAGCGACCTCATGCGGTATTTCCAGGTCGACGGCGAGAAGATCGAGGTCGTGCACAACGGGATCGAAGAGCTGTTTCACCACCAGCTACCGGAAGAAGAGCTGCAACGCTGGCGCAAGAGCTTGGGGCTGGAGCGCCCCTACATCCTCTTCGTCGGCAATCCGAAGCCCCACAAGAACCTCGACAACGTGGTCAAGGCCTATGCCCAGGCCCTGCAGCTGAACGACTTCCCCCATCCGCTGGTCTGTGTGGGAGACAAGAGCGGGGTCGATTTCAAGATCCGGCAGCGGGCCGAGCAATGGGGAATCTCCGAACGCGTCATCCTGCTCGGGCACGTGGCCCAGGAAGCCCTGCCGGCGATCTACCAGGGGGCGTCCCTCTTCCTCTACCCGACCCTCTACGAAGGTTTCGGTCTGCCGGTGATCGAAGCCATGGCCTCCAACGTACCGGTGATCACCTCCAACAATTCGTCCCTCAAAGAGATCGCCGCCGGGTATGCCGACCTGGTGAACCCTCTCGATGTCGACGGCATCGCCAAGGCCATCGTCCGCTGCGTCTGCGACGCCGATCACCGTAGCTCTCTGCGCAAGCTCGGTCTCCGCAGAGCCCAGGATTTCAGCTGGCGCAAGGCTGCGGAGCAGACCCTCGACATCTACCACCAGGTTCTCGAGGGCCATTCCGGCGAAACCAGGGACGAGGGAGATCGGTGAGGCCGGGTCCCGAGCTCGCAGGCCTTCGTGTCGCACTCGTGCACGACTGGCTCACCGGGATGCGGGGAGGTGAAAAGGTTCTGGAAGCCATGGCCGAGCTCTTCCCCGAGGCTCCGATCTTCACCTTGATCCACCGTCGGGGCTCGGTGAGCTCGGTCCTGGAATCCCATCCGATCCATACCAGCTTCCTGCAACGCTGGCCCCTGGTGGCCCGTCGCTACCGCGGGTTCCTCCCTTTCTTCCCGAGCGCCATCGAAGACTTCGACCTCGGGGAGTTCGACCTGGTTCTCAGCACCAGCCACTGCGTGGCCAAAGGGGCCCTGCCCCGACCCGACGCCTTCCACCTCTGCTACTGCCACACCCCCATGCGCTACGCCTGGGACCAGGAACACACGTATTTTCCCGGCCGCCGCGGGCCGGTCGCCCGGCTGCGCAACCTGGCACTGACCGCGCTGCGGGCCTGGGACGTGGCCTCCGTGCCCCGGGTCGACCACTTCGCCGCCAACTCCCACTTCGTGGCCCGGCGCATCACCCGCTACTACGGTCGCGAGGCTTCGGTTCTGCCGCCGCCGGTGGACGTCGACTTCTTCACGCCGACCCCCGAGGAACGGGAACGGTCCGTTACCGTGCCCGAATACGCAATCATGGTGTCGGCTCTCAATCCGTACAAGCGGGTCGACCTGGCCATCGATGTCTGCGAGGCCATGGGTCTCGAGCTGCGGATCGTGGGCACCGGCCCCGAGGAGAAGAGCTTGCGCCAGCGGGCCGGAGGCCATACTCGATTTCTCGGTCGGGTGGAGGGAGCCGAGCTCCGCGATCTCTACCGGGACGCGCGGCTCTTTCTGCAACCCGGGCTGGAAGACTTCGGGATCGCGTCGGTAGAGGCCCTGGCCAGCGGAACCCCGGTGGTCGCCCTGGGATCGGGAGGCGTGGTCGACATCGTGGAAGACGAAAACCACGGCGTGCTCTATAATGCGCCGCCCGGGGCCGACGAGGCGGCCTCCCTGCGCGCTGCAATTGACAAAGCGCTACAGATCCGCTTCAATTATTTGAAACTAGTGCACCGAGCCCAAGCATTCTCCCATCGCCGATTCGCCTCGCGCCTGCTCGAATGTCTCACCCAGAGGCTCGGTTACCCGGAGACCCCACCCGATGATTCGAAAGCGTCGACTTAGCACAGCTGCCCGCTACCTTTCGGGAGACCTGCTGGCCACCCTGGCCGCGTTCTTCCTGGCGTGGTTCGTGCGATTCGACCTCGAGATTCCGGCCCTCACCAAAGGCGTTCCGGACTTTCAGCACTACGTGGCCTTCCTGCCGGTCGTGCTGATCATCTGGCCCGTGGTCTTCTACTTCCACGGCCTCTACCAGAGCGGCCGCAACCGCTCCCGGGTCGACGAAGCGCTGACCATTCTCCTGGCCGTGGCCTTCGCCACTTTCTTCATCTCCGCGATCCTCGCCTGGTACCGCCCCACCGCGCCCGGCACCACCGAGCCCCTCACCTTCAGCCGTGCCTTCATCGGCCTCTTCGTGCTCTTCGACTTCGTGCTGGTGGTCGGCGGGCGCCTGCTGACCCGCAGCATTCTGCAGAAACGCCGACTCCGAGGGCTCAACCTGCAGCGAATCCTGGTGATCGGCGCCAGCGATCTCGGCCAGGAGCTCGCTCAGAAGCTGCAGGCCCACCGCGAGCTGGGTTTCGAGGTCGTGGGCTTTCTCGACGACGATCGCGGCAAGCTGGGGCACAAGATCAGCGGCGCACCGGTGCTCGGACCGCTCAAAGACCTCGAAGAGGCCCTCGAGAAACACAGGATCGACCAGGTCTACATCGCTCTTCCCCTCGATGCTCACCGCAAGATGATGAAGGTCATGCAGACGGTCGGCCGCTGCTGTGTCGAGGTCCGCCTGGTGCCCGATGTCCTGCAGTACGCCACCATGAAGTCGAGCCTCGAAGACCTCGACGGCATGCCGGTGATCAATCTCTCCGAGGTGCCGCTACAGGGCTGGTACAGCCTGGCGAAGCGGGCGATGGACATCCTCATCGCCTCGGCAGCCCTCGTCGTGCTGCTGCCGTTCCTGCCGATCATCGCCTTCCTCATCTGGCGTGACGACCGCGGCCCGATCTTCTTCGAGCAGGAACGCATGGGCCTCGACGGCAAGTCGTTCATGATTCTGAAGTTCCGATCCATGAGAGTGAACGCGGAATCGTCCACCGGCCCGATCTGGGCCGTGCGAGACGACGACCGCCGCACCGGTATCGGAAGTTTTCTACGCGAGTGGTCGATCGACGAGCTGCCGCAGCTGTGGAACGTGCTGCGGGGCGATATGTCGATCGTCGGTCCGCGCCCCGAGCGCCCCACCTTCGTGCACGAGTTCAAACACAAGATCCCCGACTACATGCTGCGCCATCGGGTCAAGGCGGGCATCACCGGCTGGGCACAGGTCCACGGCTGGCGTGGCAACACTTCGATCCGCAAACGGATCCAGTACGACCTCTACTACATCCAGAACTGGTCGCTGCTGCTGGATCTGAAAATCTTGTGGATGACGTTGCGCGGAGGCGCCTGGCACAACGCCTATTGATCGGCGTCCGGACCGCCGCGACCTGCAAAGGACTCCGCGGCCTCCAGAAGCTCTTCCAACAGGTGCACCAGAATCGTGGGCGGCACCGGCTTCGCGAGATAGCTCAACAGAGCCGCTCCCCCGAACTTCGGCAAGATTTCCGGGGCCTGCATCCCGCTGACCAGGAGCACCGGCACCGACGGACGGATCCGGCGGAGCTCGCGAAAGGTCTCGACCCCGGTGAGCCCGGGCATCATGTAATCGAGAACCACCGCGTCGAAGCTTCCTCTCCGGCCGCGAAAGCTCCTCAGGGCTTCCTGCCCGCTCGCCGCTTCCTCGACCGAGAAACCGGCTCGTTCCAGGATCTTCCGAACCACGAGACGGGAGACCGGCTCGTCGTCGACCACCAGAACCTGTCCACGGCCCGCGGGTGCGCGCCTCACCTCGCCATCGCCTCTCGGCGCCGGATGCCCCGGAAAGGGCTTGCGAATCGACGATACGAACCCTACTTGCATGGCGCCGAGTATGTCATGTCCGGACAGGTCGAACCGGAAATCGCACAGACAAATCCACCCATCATTTCCTCCCCTGGCCGGCATGGGCACATGGAAGCTCTCAATGTTCCTGGAGGTAGTCACGGACCATCAACGCAACCGTCGCTCCCTCTCCCGCGGCGCTGGCGGCCTGGTGGGTGCTGCCCGCACGGACGTCACCCGCGGCGAAGATGCCCGGGATCGACGTCTCCAGCGTCTTGCTGGTGCAGACGAAACGATTGGGGTCTCGTTCGATTTCGTCCGGGAGCCAGCCCTCGTTGGGCGACAGGCCGATGAACACGAACAGAGCCGCCGCCTCGAGCTGGCTTTCTCCGTCCGGGCCTTCCAGGGCGAGACTCTCCAGGCGGTCTTCCCCCTGAAGAGCGTTCACCCGTGTCTGGTACCGGATCTCGATCTTCGGATTCTCTTCGACCTTCTCGACCACCAGAGCCGACGCCTCGAGCTGCTCGCCGCGGACCAGCAGCGTCACCTTTTCGGCGAAGCGGGTCAGGAAGATGGACTCCTCCGCCGCGCTGTTGCCGCCGCCGACCACCGCGACGTGCTCGCCACGGTAGAACGGACCGTCACAGGTGGCACAGAAATGAACCCCGGCCCCGAGGAGCTCTTCTTCTCCCGGCACCTCGAGCCGGCGGTAGGTCGAGCCGCTGGCCACCACGATGGCCCGAGCTCCGATCTCCTCGCCCTCCGCGAGCTCCACGTAGCGAGACTCTTCTTCCGCTCGCACGCCAGCGACCGCCTGCGCTTGCAGGATCTCGACCCCGAAACGGCGGGCCTGCTGCACCAGCCTCTCCGCGAACTCGGACCCCGTGACTCCATCGGGAAAACCGGGGAAGTTGTCGAGGCGGTCGGTGATACCTGCCTGCCCTCCCAGACCGCTCTTCTCGATCACCAGCACCTCCATGCCCTCCCGCGCCAGGTAGAGCGCCGCGGTGAGGCCAGCCGGGCCGCTGCCGACGATGATCACATCGTAGTAGTCGAGCCGGGCCTCCCGGGTCAGCCCGAGGGCCTGGGCAAGGTCGGAGTTGCTCGGATTCGACAGCACCCGCCCGTCGGAGAGCACGAGGGTCGGAATCCGGCGCTTGCCTTCGTTCGCTTTCTCCACGAGAGCGATGGCCTCGTCGTCGTCGGTGATGTCGACCCACTCGTAGTGGATCCGCTGCTCACCGAGGAATTTCTTGGCCCGGCGACAATCGCCGCACCAGTTGGCGCCGTAGAGCGTCAGGGCGGGGGTGCTCATGCTCGTCTCCCTGGTTGTTCGGACTGGCTCTTGAGATGCGAGAACGGAGAAAAAGTTACGGACGCCTTCTCTCCGCCGTGGCGAGGATCGCCCGGGCGGTTGCTTCGATCGCCAGGCGGAGCTCTTCCGGCTCCTCGACCCGCACCTCTCCTCCCAGGGCCAGGATCTCGGCAAAGGCCAGGTCCCGCCGCTGGAAATCGACCACGATCTCTCGCCAGCCCTCGGCGGTGGACCGCTCTTCGACCAGCCGCCAGAGAGGCACCCGCTGCCCGAGGGTTCCCTCGACCGAAGGAGCCACCCGCAGCCGCACATGGAAGGCCGGCAGGTTCTGCTCGAAGCGCCGGCACCAGCTGCGCCAGACCTCTTCCAGGTCGAGCTCCGGGCGTTCGAAGCCTTCTTCCAGGATCTCGGCTCGGCGGACCCTCGAGACCCGGAACACCCTTCGGCCCCGCTCCGTACCGGCCACGAGGTACCAATGGTCGACCTTGCACACCAGGGCATAGGGCTCACACGTCTCCTCCCGTCTCGATCCATCGGTCTTCTGGTATTCGAAACCCAACCGACGATCGTTCCAGACCGCCTCGCGCACGATCGGCAGCTGCGGGAGCTCTTCGGCCTCGTGGAACCACGGACGGGTGTCGAAGTACAGCCGCTCCATCGACCGCTCCGCGGCCAGCTGCTGCACCGACGGAAGATCCGCCGCCAGCTTGATCAGCGCCGTTTTCAACGAACGGCTGAGCCCTAGATCCGCCGGGGAACCGGGCGCTTGCAACGAGGCCAGAGCCTGGGCCTCGTCGACCGAAAGGCTTGTCCAGCGGCTGCGATAGCCTTCGGATAGCGACACTCCACCCGCCGGACCGGGCTCCGCATACACCGGCACTCCGGCTCGAGACAGGGCGTCGAGGTCGCGATAGATCGTGCGCCGGGAGACTTCGAGCCGCTCGGCCAGCTCTCGGGCCTTGATCTTGCCCCGATTCTGGAGCAGCAGGAGCAGGCTCAGCAGTCGATCTGCACGCAAGAGCGGAATCTCCGATTCTCGGTTCGAATTCTTGACAGAAGATGTCAACAATCGATCGTACTCTCGATCCTTCACCCGACGCAAGGAGAACGAGTCATGAGCGAGAAAACGACCCCGAGCGAGACGACCACGAGCGAAGCTGCCGACCTTCCGATCGACTCTCCCTTCGCCGGGCGCCTGGAAGGGGCGGTCGCCCTGGTGACCGGCGCGACCCGCGGCGTGGGCCTGGGAATCGCCCAGGAGCTGGGAGCCGCGGGGGCCACGGTGGTGGTCACCGGGCGCAGCACGACCGGCTCCCCCACCACCGACAACCTGCCCGGCACGGTGGAAGAGGCCGCACACCAGGTCACCGAGGCCGGTGGAAGAGGCATCGGCATGCGCTGCGACCACACGTCCGAAGAGGAGGTGGCACAGCTCTTCGCCCGCCTGCGGAAGGAGCACGGACGCCTCGACCTGCTCGTCAACAATGTCTGGGGAGGTTACGAGAGCTATTCCGACGAAAACTTCTCTGCCGGTTTCTGGGAGCAGCCCCTCGAACGCTGGGACCACATGTTCGCCGCCGGATGCCGGGCACACTACCTGACCAGTCGACACGCGGTGCGCTGGATGCTCGAGACCGGCGGCGGCAGGATCTTGATCGTTTCCTCCGGAGATCGCGGGCGATTCCTCGGCAACGTGACCTACGACGTGGCCAAGGCGGCCACCGATCGTCTCGGCTACGCCATGTCCCGGGAGCTCCAGCCCCACGCTCTGCCGGTGGTGGTGCTCCATCCGGGCTTCGTGGGCACCGAACGGGTTCGCGCCGCCTGGAAGGACGAGCACGGCATCACCGAGTCGCCGCGGTATACGGGGCGCGCGGTGGTCGCCCTGGCCACCGACCCGGACCTGCTCGCGCGGAGCGGAAAGACCTTCCGGGTCGGTGATCTGGCGCAGGACTACGGTTTCACCGATATCGACGGGCGTCAGCTCTCGGCCTGGGTCCTGGAGGACCCGGAGGACGGCGGCCCCACCATGGTCGGAGGCCGCGAGGGCTGGGACCGCTCGACCTGGATCTGAGCCCTCTCAGATCTCTCAGATATTGATCGCCCGGCCGTCGACCGCCAGGGCGGCTTCCTTGATCACCTCGGCCAGGGTGGGGTGGGCGTGCACGGAGCGGGCGATGTCCTCGCTCGAGGCGCCGAATTCGATGGCGACCGCCATCTCGGCGATCAGGTCGCCGGCCCGCGCTCCGAGAATGTGGACCCCGAGCACGCGGTCGGTGTCGGCAGCGGCCAGGATCTTGACCTGCCCCTCGGTCTGGTTGAGCGCCTTGGCCCGGCCGTTGGCCATGAAGGGGAAAACCCCCTTGTTGTACTCGATGCCTGCTTCCTGCAGCTCTTCCTCGGTCTTGCCCACCGAGGCGATCTCCGGATGGGTGTAGACCACGTTGGGAACGGCATCGTAGTTGACATGGCCATAACCGGTGACGATGTGCTCGACACAGGCCACACCCTCGTGCTCCGCCTTGTGCGCCAGCATGGGTCCCGGAATCACATCGCCGATGGCGTAGATCCCTTCGGCCGCGGTGCGGAAGTGCTCGTCGACGGTGAGGAACCCGCGCCGATCGGTCTCCAGCCCCACGGTATCGAGCCCCAGGTTCTCGGTGTAGGGGCGGCGGCCGACACAGACCAGCACCCGATCACAGGCGATCGGCTCCCGGCCCTTGGCTTCCACCACGCAGCCGTCTCCCTCTCGCCGTGCGCCGGTGACCTCGACGCCGAGGTGGAAGTCGAGCCCCTGTTTCTTGAAGATCCGCTGGGCCTTGTTGGCGGTCTCTTCGTCCATGCCGGGGAGGATCCGGTCGAGGTATTCGAGCACCGTGACCTTCGCCCCCAGGCGGGCCCACACCGAGCCCAGTTCGAGGCCGATCACCCCGGCGCCGACGACCACCAGATGCTCCGGAACCTCGGGATAGGAAAGGGCTTCGGTGCTGGAGCCGATCCGATCCCAGTCCATCTCGATACCGGGCAGCTGGGCCACCTCGCTCCCGGTGGCGATCAGGATGTGCTTCGCCTCGAGAGTCGTGGTTTCCTCGCCTTCCACCACCACTCGCCCGGGCCCGTCGATCCGGCCGTGCCCCTCGTAGCGGGTCACCCCGTTCTTCTTGAACAGTCCGGCGACTCCCTGGGTCAGGGCTTTCACCGTCTTGTCCTTGTGGCGCATCATTCCCTGGAGATCGAGCTCGACCCCGGAGACCTTGATCCCCATGCGCTTCAATCCCTTGTGGGCCTCTTCGTAACGCTCGCTGGCCTCGAGCAGGGCCTTGCTCGGAATGCAGCCGACCCGCAGGCAGGTGCCGCCGAGCGCCGAGACCTTCTCGATACAGGCGGTGTCGAGCCCGAGCTGCGCCGCACGAATGGCGGCCACGTAGCCCCCCGGGCCGGAGCCGATGACTACCAGGTCGTGTCGATGGGTCGCCATGCCTCAGACCTCCAGCAAGATCCGGGTGGGATCTTCGATGCGCTCTTTGATCTTCACCAGGAAAGTCACCGCTTCCCGGCCGTCGACGATGCGGTGGTCGTAGGTCAGGGCGACGTACATCATCGGCCGGATCACCACCTCGCCGTTCACCGCGATGGGCCGCTCTTCGATCTTGTGTAGACCGAGGATGCCGCTCTGGGGCGGGTTGACGATCGGAGTCGAGAGCAGGGAGCCGTAGATTCCACCGTTGGAGATGGTGAAGGTGCCGCCCTGGAGCTCTTCGAGCTTGAGCTTGTTGTCCCGCGCCCGCCCGGCGAGGTCGGCGATGGTCTTCTCGACCTCGGCGAAGCTCAGGCGCTCCGCATTGCGGATCACCGGCACGACCAGGCCCTTGCCGCCACCCACCGCAACGCCGATGTCCTGGTAGTTGCGGTAGACGATCGTCTCGTCTCGGATCTCGGCGTTGACCTGGGGCACCTCCTTCAGCGCCTCGATGGCCGCCTTGGTGAAGAACGACATGAAACCCAGCTTGATGCCGTACTTCTCCACGAAGGAGTCCTGGTACTGCTTGCGCAGGGCCATCACCCGCGACATGTCGATCTCGTTGAAGGTGGTGAGGAGCGCCGCGGTGTGCTGCGACTCCACCAGCCGCTCCGCCACCCGGCGGCGCAACGGGGTCATCTTCACCACTTCTTCCTCGCGGCCCGCCGAGGCCCGCTCCGAGGAAGCCGGCTCCTTCCGGGTCGGCGGGGCCGGAGCCGGCTCGGACGCCGGCTCTTCTTCGGTGGTCTCTTTCTCGGCCACGCGGCGCTGCACGTCTTCCTTGAGAATCCGACCGCCGGATCCCGAGCCCTCTACGTCCGCCGCCTCGAGCCCCGCTTCGGCCAGGGCTCGGCGGGCGGCCGGGCTGACCGGCGGGTCCGCCGCCCGCGACGCCTTCGACTCCTTCTTCGGAGCCGGCTCCGCAGCGTCAGCGGTTTCCTCCGAAGCCTCGGAATCGCTCTCGTGCGGTGTTTCGGCGCTTCCTTCATCCGCGGCCTCGGATTCTTCTTCCGGCGCCTCGTCCGAGGAGCCTTCGGATTTCTCTCCGGCTTCCAGGTAGCCGACCACCTCGCCCACCTCGGCCTCTTCGCCGTTGCCCTTGAGGATCTTGCGCAGAACGCCGGCTTTGGGCGCCAAGAGCTCCACGTCGACCTTGTCGGTCTCCAGGGTGGCTACGGCCTCATCCTGCTCCACCCGATCGCCCTCCGACTTCAGCCATTCGGAGATCACCACCTCGGTGATCGATTCTCCGACCACCGGTACTTTCAACTCGATTCTCATTGCCGTTTTCTCCAAGGTCCCTCGGGGCTCGATCGGGTCTGCGGAAGCAGAGATTCTAGTGCCGAAGTGCCCGCGCTGGAACGTTCATGACGAAGGGTGCTCGACGAGGTCCGAATCATCCGAGTGCTTCGGCGATCAGCTGTTCTTGTTCTTTCTTGTGTGCCGCCGCCGACCCGGTGGCCGGGCTCGCGGAATCGGCCCGAAAGACCCCGGTCAGCGGCCAGCGATCGAAGAGGGTCTCTCCCACGGAGAGCCGGAGAAAGCTCCAGGCCCCCATGTTGCGAGGCTCTTCCTGGACCCAGACCACCGGAACCCCGTCGGCATAGGGCGACAACGCTTCCAGCAGCAGATCCTTCGAGAGCGGATAGTACTGCTCGAGGCGAATGATCGCGAGGTCTTCGCGCTCTGCCTCCCGGCGGGCGTCTTCCAGCTCGTAATACAGCTTGCCGGAAGTGAGCAGGATCCTCCGTATCGCGGCCGGATCGTGCTCTCGCGGCTCGGGCAGGATGCGATGAAAGCTGCCCGAGGCCAGGTCGTCGAGCGAAGAGCTGGCCGCCGACAGGCGCAGCAGGCGCTTGGGGGCCATGACCACCAGGGGTTTGCGCCAGGGCCGTAGCACCTGCCGCCGCAGGCAGTGGAAGAGCTGCGCCGGGGTGGTGAGGTTCACCACCTGGATGTTGTCTTCCGCCGCCAGGGTGAGGAACCTCTCGAGGCGAGCGCTGGAGTGCTCCGGACCCTGCCCCTCGAAACCGTGGGGCAAGAGCATCACCAGGCCCGAGAGCCGCCGCCACTTGTCTTCCCCGGAGGTGATGAACTGGTCGATGATCACCTGGGCGACATTGCAGAAATCTCCGAATTGCGCCTCCCAGAGATTCAGACCGTCGGGCCAGTCGAGGCTATATCCGTATTCGAAACCCAGAACTCCTACCTCGGAAAGGGGGCTGTCGAAGACGTGGAAGGGCGCCTGGCCGGCTGCCAGGTGCTGCAAGGGGATATGGGTTTCGCCGGTTTCCACGTCCCGCAGCACCGAGTGGCGGTGGGAGAAGGTGCCGCGACCGCTGTCCTGGCCGCTGAGGCGGACGGGCGTGCCGTCGACCACCAGCGAGGCGAAGGCCAGTGCCTCCGCGGTCCCCCAGTCGAGGGGCTTCTCTCCGGAAGCCATCTGCAGTCTCTGGTCGAAGAAACGCTCGAGCTTCGAATGCACGCGAAATCCCGCCGGAACACTACACGCGGCCTGGAGCAGGGAGACCAGCTTCTCTTTCGGCACCGCGGTATCGACCTCGGGCACCTCGGAGTCGGGGCCGCCCTGATACGGGCGCCACAACCCGTCGCCGGTATTCGGCCCGCGCAGCTTGAAACCCGGGGCCCGCGACTCGTTGAGCTCGCGATCGAGATCGGCGCTGCGCTGATCCTTGATCTCGTCGGCCTCTTCTCGACTGACCCCCATCTCCAAGAGACGATCGAGATATCCCTCCCGCACCGATTTGCGCTTGCGGATCACCTCGTAGAGGCGGGGCTGGGTGTAGGAGGGCTCGTCGCCTTCGTTGTGTCCGTACCGGCGATAGCAGTACATGTCGATGATCACGTCCTGCCCGAACTCTCGCCGATAGTCCATGGCCGTCTGCACGACCTGGGCCACGGCCTCCGGATCCTCGCCGTTGACGTGAAAGATCGGAGTCTGGAGCATCCGCGCCACGTCGGTCGCATAGCAGGTCGAACGCCCGCTCTCGGGGGAGGTGGTGAAACCGATCTGGTTGTTGACGATCACGTGCAGGGTGCCACCGGTGCGGTACCCCGGAAGATCGGCCATGTTGAACAGCTCCTGGGTCACTCCCTGGCCGGCGAAGGCGGCATCGCCGTGGATCAACATCGCCATGCACTGCTCGTGCTCCGCGTCCCCGAACCGCTGCTGTTTGGCCCGGACCCGCCCCACCGCAACCGGGTTGACGAACTCCAGATGGCTCGGGTTGAAACACAAGGAGAGATGCATCGAGTCGCCATGGGCGGTGGTGCGGTCGCTGCTGAAGCCCAAGTGGTATTTCACGTCTCCGCGCCCGATGTAGTCCTCGGCATCGGCATCGGCGAACTCCCGGAAGACCTCCCGGGCGCTCTTGCCGAGAATGTTCACCAGCACGTTCAACCGACCCCGGTGCGCCATGCCGATCACCACTTCCTTGACCCCCTGGCCGCCGGCTTCTTCCAGAGCCAGATCGAGAAGAGGAATCAGGGTTTCGGCACCTTCGAGGGAGAACCGCTTGGCGCCGCGGAACTTCTTGTGGATGAACTGCTCGAAGATCTCCGCGTCGGTGAGCTTGGTCAGGATCCGGCGCTTCTCTCCGGGTTCCAGACGCCGGTGGTACGCGGAGTCCTCGAGCCGAGTGATCAACCAGTTCTTGGCGCGCAGATCGTCGATGTGCATGAACTGCACGCCCACCGAGCGACAGTAGGTGGCCTGGAGCAGGCTGAGAATCTCGCGCAGCCGGAGCACCGTGGTACCCGAAATGGTGGTGCTCGAAAAGAGGGAGCTCAGGTCGTCCTCCGAAAGGCCCCAGTGCTCGAGCTCGAGCTCTGGAACCGGCTCCCGTTTCTGGCCCAGGGGATCGAGCTCGGCGAGCAGGTGCCCGCGCACCCGGTAGGCATGGATCAGGCGATTCACCTTGTCCTGCCGGGAGCTCCGCTGGCGCAGCCGGGACGAGAGCATGTGGATGAAGGAACGAGCCAGGGCCGAACGGCGCTCCATGAGGGCGAGCAGGTCTTCTCCCGCCAGGCTCAAGACCTCGACCTCGCCGTGGGCGATCACATCGGCCGATCGCGGCTGCGAATCGAGCACGCTCAGCTCGCCGACCACCTCGCCGGCATTCAGGGTCGCGACGATCTGATCTTTGCGCCGGACCAGCAGGTGGCCCGAAACCACCACGAAGAGGGTATTGCCTTCCTCCGCCTCGCGGAAGAGCACCTGGCCGTCGACAAAGCTCTGGGAAGTCGCCAAGCGCGCCACCAGGGAGAGCTCGGCCTCCGGCAAGGACTCGAAGAGCTTCAGGCCGCGGAGAAAGCTCGAACGCCGGGCGACCTCCGGGCCCGAGAGCTCGGGTAGGGCCGAGAGATCCAGAGGCAGTGGCATCCCCACCGCACCCGGCGGATTGAAGATGCTGCCCGGTCGAAACGTGGGCCCCTCCACCGATCTTCGCGCCGCGTGCAGATCGCCGTCTTCTTCCGCCAGCTGCTGAAAGTATCCCCGCCACTCTTCGTCGACCGCGGCCGGGTCTTCGAGGAAACGGGCGTAGAGCTCTTCTACGAACGCCAGATTCGTTCCGCCCAGAAGGCTGCTCGGTCTGTCCATGGAGGTTCCGGCTCCTCAGTGGTTTGCTCTTGCCGACCCCGGACGACAGCGTCCGGGGCTCGCGCAGGGCCCATTCTGCCATGAATCGCCGTGGCGAAGGGCCCGAGCTCCAAGGCCCGCGCCGACGGCGCCTCAGACCCGTTCGGCCAGAGGCTCCGAGCGGGCCTTGGCTGCCCGCAGGAGCACTGCCTGCAGGGGCCGGAGCTGCACCGGTTTGGAGAGGTAGTCGTTCATTCCCGCCTCCAGGCATCGCTCTCGCACGCCGTCCGCCCCGTGGGCGGTCACCGCCACGATCCAGGGCTGGTGGCCATCGGCCAGCTCCCGCCGCAACCGGCGGGTGACCTCGAGGCCATCGAGCTCCGGCATCTGGAGATCCATGAGCACGACGTCGAAGCGTTCGGCCCGGCAGGCCCCCAGGGCCTGCTTGCCATCCTTCGCCACCGTGGCTCGGTGGCCGAGGTTCTGCAGCAGCAGGTCCAACACCCGGGTCGTCGGCGGGTCGTCGTCCGTGACCAGGATCGACATCGTCGAGCTCCCCGGCCCCGACGCTGCGGCCTTGCCCACGGGTTCTTCGACCGACGCCCCGGCGCTCTCCTCCCGAACGCCGAGAAGGAGGCGAAGGGT